>JABDLV010000041.1 GCA_013001815.1 Bacteroidia bacterium | reverse complement strand
TTATTGCCATTACTTGTTCTAACAACCCTGCACCAGTATTAGATGCCACAGTACAAACTAATCATAATATTACAGCAGGTGATACGCTTTGCTTTAACATTACATTTAATGATGCAAATAACGATAGTTTGTTTTTAACAACTAGTGGAGACATATTTAATAATTTATTAACCAACCCTCCTGCATTTTTAGCCGATACCATAGGTGAAACAACTGTAACCAGTGAGTTTTGCTGGTATACAACATGCGATCAAGATAGAGCAACACCATATCAGTTTAATGTAAGTGTAAGCGATGATGGATGTCCTGCAAAAATAACCAATGAAGTATTTTCTATACAAGTTGATCCATTTGATGCATCACCTTTAAATGGACCAGATACAATTTGCGAAAATGAAAGAACAGGAATTCCATATGATGTTGCTGCAGTACCAAGTGGCACCTATCAATGGACAATAACAAACGGAACCATTGCAAGTGGCGATAGCACCGAAGCTCTAACAGTAGACTTTTTAAGCAGTGGTAATGCAAACGTTACTGTAGTTGTAACCAATGCAAATGGATGTACAGACACATTAAGTAAAGATGTATATGTAAGACCTAATCCTACAGTTGATGCGGGAGCAGATCAAATATTCTGTTCAGGCGACACGGTAAATATAGGCTCTGCTTCATTACCTGGTTATACATACGCATGGTCTCCATCAACAGGATTATCTTCTGCAACTGTTTCAGACCCTAGTCTGACATTATCAAATATATCAGGTTCAAATGATACAACAGAGTACATAGTTACAGCAACATTTGAAGGTTGTACACATACTGATACTGTTGAAATGATAGTATACACTGAAGTGATTAGTGATGCAGGTGGTGATCAAAGATTGTGTAGTGGCGATACCGTTACGCTAGGAACACTAACTACACCAGGCTTTACTTATGCGTGGAGCCCTGCTACGGGATTAAGTAATACTACTCTATCTGACCCAACTTTAACATTAGTTAATAATGATACCTTACCAGACACTGTTTATTATAATGTTATGACCACAGACATTAATGGTTGTTTCACTATTGATACAGTAGAAATAGTTGTTGGACCAGCATTAAATGCAAATGCAGGACTAGACCAAATTATGTGTTCTGGTGATACAGTTACGGTTGGAACATCAAATACAACTAACTATGCCTACTCTTGGTTGCCAACTACAGGAGTTGACGACCCTACACATGGTACACCAAACATTACGCTTACCAATTCAGGATCTGTTTACGATACATCAGTTTACGTATTGTTTGTAGCATCCTCCGGTTGTGTAGATTTTGATACTGTTCATGTTGTTGTCAAACCACTACCAGTTACAGATGCCGGTATGGACCAACAACTTTGTTCTGGTGACACAATACAAATTGGTAGTGCAGCATTACCGGGTTACACTTATTCATGGAGTCCGGGAAGTGGATTAAACGATTCTACTTTAGCTGATCCTTTATTAACTCTGTCATCTGCCAGTCCTGTACCGGTAACATTTACGTATGCAGTAACTGCTCAATTTGATGGATGTACAGACACAGATTCGGTTGATATTACAATAAATCCTTTACCTGTTGTTACAGCTATAGCAGCACCAGATACCGTTTGTGCAGGCCAAAGTTCTACACTAACAGGCTCTGGAGCAAACTCTTATGTTTGGGAAGAATTATTAAACCCTGGAGTAGCAATTGATAGTATTGCTGCTACTACAGTTAATCCAACGAGTACAACAAGCTACTTATTAATAGGAACCATTAGCACTTCATGTGTTTTAACTGATACAGTAACCGTTACAGTTAATCCTTTACCTTCTGTAATGGCAACAATAGATAAAGACACCATATGTGCCGGTGACTCAATTACACTTATTGCAAGTGGTACATTAAGTTATGATTGGACAGACCTAACCAGTGGGGGAAGCGCAGGTAATTCAGATACACTTGTATTAGTTCCTGGCTTAACTACTGATTACGTTCTTACTGGTACAAATGCAAACGGCTGTACAGACACAGATACTGTAAGTATAGAAGTTATACAACTGCCTACTGCTGATGCTGGTACTGATCAAACAATATGTTCTACAGATACTGCATTTATTGGTTCAGCAAATATTGCTGGTAACTCCTATTCATGGATCCCAGCAACAGATTTAAACAACACTGCCATTTCTGATCCATTTGCAAATATCATTAATGCAGGACCTGGAGCAGATACAATCGTATATACGGTATTAGTAACAGACTTCTTTGGCTGTACTTCAAGTGACTCTATTCAAGTAATCACTGAACCATTACCAAATGTGAGTGTAACATCAAATGTTAGTGTTCTTTGCCCTGATTCAGTTGTAGAACTTTATGCCAGTGGTGCTGCTAGCTATACTTGGTATGACATTGCATCCCCTGCTATCCCATTCGGTACAGGTGACACAATTTATGTAGCTCCAATTGCAACATTTACATATTTTGCAGTTGGTGCCAGCACTGCCGGATGTACAAGTTCTGACACAATAACTATTTCTGTAAATGTTTCTCCTGCAATTGCATCTTCTTCTTCTGATACTTCTATATGTGAAGGAGACTCAACACAGCTTTATGCAAGTGGCGGAGTAACTTACAGTTGGGAAGAACTAGCAAATCCTGGAGTATCTATAAGCACAGCAGACACATTGGATGTTATTCCTGCTGCAACAACCACTTATGTTTTACTAGGTGCAGATTCAGATGGCTGTCCTAATTCTGATACAATAACTATTACCGTTAATCCTGCTCCAACAGTAAATGTAATAAACGGACTCCTTTCAGCTTGTCCTGCAGCTACAGGAATGATTTATTCTGCTTCACCGAGTACACCTGGTTCAACTTATAATTGGGGAATACTTAATGGTACTATTGATTTAGGTCAAGGTACTGATTCGATTTCTGTAACATGGGATAGTTTAGGTACTGCCTTTGTAAATGTAGTTGAAGTTACAGCTGCAGGTTGTGTTTCTGATACTGTTCAATTCGACCTTACCATCTCACTAGCTTTATCACCCGTAGCCCCTATTGGAGACAAAGTAATGTGCGCTAATACTGCAACTGGTATTGTTTATACATTATTGAGCAATCCAAATGCTACATATACTTGGCATGTATTAAATGGATCTATTTCTGGTTCTCCAAATTTAGACTCCGTAGTAATAGATTGGACTTCAACTGGTCCGGCAACTGGTATGGTTTGGTATGAAGAGTTAATTGTAACAACAGATACATCTTGCTATGGTGTTTCAGACACATTAGATGTTACCCTCAACCCAGCTCCTCCAGTACAAATTATAAATGCACCAACAGAAGTTTGTGTATTTGATTCAGCGTCATTTGATATTATAAACTCAGCTGGTTCTTCATATAACTGGATTGTAAATGGTGGTACACAATTAACAGGTGACACGACCAACGCTATCACTGCAAATTGGTCAACAGACGGAACATATGATGTTCAAGTAATTGAAACAAATAAGTTTGGTTGTATAAGCGATACAATGACAACTTCAATTGTTGTAAATCCATTACCAACTGTAAGTGCTGGTGCTGATAGAGCATTTTGTACAGGAGATAGTGTTAATCTTTTAGCTACAGGAGGTCAAACATATGTTTGGTCGCCAATAGCAGGATTAAATGATCCCAATATTTCGAATCCTGTTGCAACACCTTTAGCCACAACTACATACATGGTTCTGGTAACTGATTCAAACATGTGTATAAACGCAGACTCCGTTGTAGTTTCAGTTAATGCTTTACCAATTGTAAGCGCTGGTCCTGATGTTGGGGTTTGCTTAAACAGCAGCACAACATTAAACGCTACAGGTGGAGCTATATATTCTTGGTCACCTCCATTAGGATTAGACAATATTAATATTGCAAACCCTAATGCGAATCCAATAAACACAACTACTTATATTGTAGTTGTAACTGACACGAATAATTGTGTTGCTATTGATTCTGTAATAGTATCAGTTCTGCCATTACCAACTGCAGATGCAGGTGCTGATATGGCAATATGTTCTGGAGTAACGGTTACTTTAACTGCTACCGGAGGTACCAACTACAGCTGGAATCCAACTACTGCACTAACATTGCCTAATAGCGCTGTAACCGGTGCCACACCAATGGCTACAACAAATTACACTGTTACTGTTTCTGATGCAAATGGTTGTACAGATACAGATGATGTACTAATTGATGTTACACCATCTCCTGTTGCCAACTTCATTACGGATATAGTGGTAGATTGTAAGGAAGCAAGAATTGAATTTACTAATACTAGTGTTGATGGGTTAAATTACACTTGGGATTTTGGAGATGGAAACTCATCTACGGACGTGGACCCTGTTCATATTTATCCATTCAATAATCAATACAACATATCATTAATTGCTGTTAATGGAATGTGTTCAGATACCATGTATGTAACTGAAAGCATAACTGATATTGCGCAGTATATCGATCAGTTACCAAACGTATTCACACCGAACAATGATAACATGAATGATAAATTTGAAATTGGGATTGCAAACTTTACCGAATGTGCAGATTTAATTGTACTTAATAGATGGGGTAAAAAAGTTTTTGATTCAGCTGGAGGAAGTATTGCTTGGGATGGTACACATTATGAAAATGGTAGAAAAGTTGAGGAAGGTACTTACTTCTTTGTGCTTGTTATTAATGGAATTGAGAAAAAAGGCTCTGTTCATTTGATTAGATAACTACGGAAAAAATTACATATTCTACGAGCCCTGCTAATTTGCAGGGCTTTTTTTTATTCTTCTATACATAACCTTCTCTTTTTTAGCGTTTTATGCGCCAAATAAAGCGGCTAAATTAAATTGACTCCTATCTATGTATTTCATAAATTAGGCTTCCTTTTTTTACCTTAATAATCTACATATGAACTGGAAGCATTTAATAGGTGCCCTTATTTTTTTTCTATCATTTGGAACATCTCAGGCAACTCACCTTATGGGTGGAAATTTGTCTTACGAAAACTTAGGATTCAACCCTGGCTTAAACCAGTATGAATTTAAAGTTACCCTGGTAATTTATCGACTATGTGATGGTGGCTCAGCAAATTTACCTGGCTCTCAAGATCTTGGTATCTATTTAGAAGACCCCAATAACCCTGGTACGAAAGCAAGAATTGCTGATTACACGATAAATTTAACCAGCCAACAATTTATTGATCCACCAAACCCAGGAGACTCTTGTTCTTTTGTTCCAAACGTTTGTGTAGAAGAGGGAATTTATGAAACAACTATTTTCTTAGACCCCACAACCACAGGTTATTGGCTACTTTCAGATAGGTGTTGCAGAAATGGAAACATTACTAATTTAGATGACCCGGGTGCTGAAGGTATGGTATGGTATGCATTTATTCCACCAACCAGTACTATAAATAGTTCACCAGTTTGGGCTGTTGCTCCGGTTCCATTTATTTGCGAAAACGATACGATTAGTATATTGAACTCTGCTACCGATCCTGATGGAGATGTATTAACGTATGAATTAGTACATCCGTTTTCGGGAATCTCAGGACCGGGAAACCCGGCACCGGCACCACCATTAAATTATTCATTTCCAATTGACTCTGTTGTTTACCCACCTTTTGGAGGATACACAGCCACAGCACCTTTTGGAACAAATGGATATGCAGATATTG
This sequence comes from Bacteroidia bacterium, assembly GCA_013001815.1. Classification (GTDB taxonomy): domain Bacteria; phylum Bacteroidota; class Bacteroidia; order AKYH767-A; family OLB10; genus JABDLV01. The sequence continues at coordinate 18,334 of JABDLV010000041.1, read as the reverse complement.
ATAGTTTAACAGGTGTAACCAGCTACTTAGCACCAACTACCGGTTTTTTTGTTGTTGCAGTTGAAATAAAAGAATATAGAAATGGAGCACTTATTGGTGTCTCTCGAAGAGACATACAACTTATCGTTATTACTTGTCCTATAAACCCTGCTCCAGTTCTTTCCAATGCTGGTGGTAGTGGCCAAACCAATTACACTATTACAGCTGGCGAAACACTATGTTTTCCAATAACCTATACTGATCCAAATGGAGATAGTGTATTTATAAGTTTTAATGGAGCCATCTTTGATAGTTTGCTCGTTAATCCTGCTGCAACACTAAATCAATCTCAAGGAAATGGAATTTCTACTTCTCAATTTTGCTGGACTACATCATGTACACAAAACTCTGCTAACCCATATATATTCAGCGTTTCAGTTGATGATAATGGTTGCCCTGCAAAAACAACTAACACAGCATATAGTATAACGGTTCTTCCTTTTACCGGACCTAATGTTATTAATGGACCAGATACCCTTTGTGAAGGGGATGCCAGCTCAGTAAATTATAATGTTGCAACTTCTCCAGGCTCTACTGTTAATTGGACCATTGTAGGTGGTACACAAATTAGTGGAGGAACTGGAAATGTAGCTGGTGTATCTTTTCCCGGACCGGGAACAGCAACTATCACTGCAATGGAAACAAGTGTAAATGGATGTCCATCAACACCAATAAGTAAAACAGTATTTATAAAACCTGCTCCATTCGTTGATGCAGGTTCTGACATATCGTTTTGCTCAACTGACAGCGGAACCATTGGTGTTGCCCCATTGCCGGGTCAAACTTATATGTGGTCGCCCAATTTTCAACAGGGTATTGTAAATATAGATTCGAGCATGACCGGAATTTCATTGTTCCATGGCGGAGTTGCACCAAGAAATTTTACCTATTTCTTAACCACTACATTGAATGGTTGTACAAGCACAGACACTGTAATTGTAACTGTATTGCCCTTACCTGTGGCCGATGCCGGAATTGATAAAGCAATTTGCACCGGAGATACAATAGACTTAGGCATATCAGGGACTTCAGGTTATGTGTATTCTTGGACTCCTCCTAATGGTTTGAGTTCAACCAATGTTTCTGATCCAACAGTTACGCTAACTAATACCACCGGTTCACCACAAACTGCAACATATACTGTTAATGTAATACATACAAATGGGTGCACGAATGAAGATTCTATGGTGTTAACAATAAACCCTTTACCAACAGTTTCATCTGCGGCATCACCTAATGTTATTTGCGATGGAGATGTTACAACATTAACTGGTACAGGAGCATCCACTTACACTTGGGCAGTCAGTACAAACCCAACAGTAACAATTGGTACCGGAGCTTCAATTAATGTTTCACCAAATTCAACCACCTCATATATTGTAACCGGAACAGATGCCAACGGCTGTGTTAATACTAACCAAGTTATGGTAACCGTTAATCCATTGCCAGTTGTAATTATTTCACCTTCAGCAGATACGATTTGCGAAGGAGACACGACAAATATTACTGGTGCAGGCGGTATCAGTTATAATTGGTATGAATTAAGTAATCCAGCTGTAGTAATCGGAACTGGTAATAACATAGATCTATTTCCAACCGTGAGCACATCCTATATCTTAGAAGGAACAGATGCAAACGGCTGTGTTAATACAGATACCATTGACCTGGTTGTAAATCCAGAACCTACTGTGCAATCTATAACGGGTGTTCAGTCTGTTTGTCCTGGTGTTACCGGGGTTCCGTATTGGTTAAGCCCTTACAATCCCAATTCAACTTATCAATGGATTGTAACTGGGGGAACAATTGCAAGTGGACAAAATGCCGACACTGTATATGTTGATTTTGGATTAAGTGGTACCGCTTCTGTAAGCGTAATAGAAACAACTGCAGAAGGTTGCCCATCAGATATAATAACCTTACCGGTTGTCATTAATGTATTATTAACACCATTAGCGCCTGTAGGTGACAGTGTTTTATGTGAGAATACAGCTTCTAATATTAATTATAGCACTGTATTTAATACTCCAGGCTCTGTATACAATTGGTTTATACAAGGCGGAACAATTAATAGTGGAAATGGAACCAAAACTGTTTCCGTTTCCTGGAATTTAACTGGTCCTGCAATTGGTCTATTATGGTTTGATGAAATAAGTACCACCCTTGATACAGTATGCTTTGGTACTAGTGACACCTTATATGTAACGATAAATCCTTTACCAAGTACGTCTATTATAACAGGACCAGATAAGGTTTGCACTGGATATGAAGAAAACTTTTTTGAAGTTATAAATACAACCGGTTCGAATTATCAGTGGACTGCCAACAGTGGTAACATAATTAGTGGTAATGGAACCAACATTGCTAATGCAAGTTGGCCTACGCCCGGTACTTACACTATACAAGTTTTAGAGACCAATTCATTTGGATGTACCGGTAATGGTGTAGATAAATCAGTTGTAGTATTGCCAATACCAGAAGCACAGTTTGACTTTGACTTCACAGTTAGCTGTGAGGGTGTAGAGGCACAGTTCAACAACCAGTCAATAAGTGCTACAGGATATGAATGGGATTTTGGGGATGGAACTACAAGTACAGATATGAACCCTACCCACTTCTTTGCATTTGATCAAACAATAAATGTGACGTTAGTTGCCATCAATGAATTTTGTCCGGATACGATTGTAAAACCTTTACCAATCAGTCCTTTAGCTGATTTAATTGGCGAAATTCCTAATGTATTCACACCTAATGGTGACAATATAAACGACCGTTTTCAAATACCTCAGTCATCAGAATTTTATGATTGTACTGATATGATTATCATGAACCGTTGGGGTAATGTTGTTTTTGAATCTAGAGACAATGTTAAGTTTTGGAATGGAAGAGATGACAACAATGAAACGGTATTACCTGAAGGGCTTTACTTTTATATCATTAATGTGAATGGAGTGGAGTTAAAAGGTAGTGTCCATCTCTTTCAATAAAACATTATAGCAAAGTAAACGTTATTTCTTATAAAGACTAAAATGAGAAATACACTTTATTGTTTGAGCATTTGTTTAGCACTAAGTATAGTTTTTTCTTGTAATGCTCAGCATTCCAACACAGATGCTAGTTCAAGTCCGTTAAGTACAAGTGCAAACAAAATTGTAAAAACGGAACAGGAATGGAGAGCCCAATTAACCGAAGAACAGTATAGAATTACAAGAGAAAAAGGCACCGAACGGGCTTTTACCGGGGAATATGATAAATTCTATGAAGATGGAATTTATACTTGTGTATGTTGCAGTAATCCTCTTTTTAATAGCGATACCAAATTTGATTCCCGTTCCGGTTGGCCAAGTTTTTATAAACCCATTTCAGGTACCCAAATTGATGAGCATGCAGATGGAAGTTTGGGTATGATAAGAACAGAAATTACATGTTCAAAGTGTGATGCACACCTTGGTCATGTTTTTAATGATGGACCTCAGCCAACAGGCTTGCGGTATTGCATAAACTCTGCCGCTTTAATATTTAATGAGGAAAAATGAGTCACCCAGTCATTTAATAAGTTCTTCTTACCTTGGTTCATAGTTAAATGAATTAATATGAAATCTATTTACCACAATTTAGTACTGGCAATTTTATTTTTCCCAATTTGCTTACAAGCACAAAACCTTCCGCATACATTAACGGATTCTGAAAAAGGAGAGTTAAATGATTATTTATTGAATAGTGCTTCAAGAACATCATCTTCAGCCTTTACCACACCACCAAGTTCACCGGTAAGGGCCATGGCTGAATGGGAAGAGTTACAAGGCTTAATGGTTACTTGGACAAGCTTTAGCAGCATGCTAACCGAAATTGTAAGGGAAGCTAAAGAAGAGTGTGAAGTTTACATTGTTACAACCAATCAGTCAAATGTTATTAGTTCATTAAATGCAAGCGGTGTAGATACCACAAACATTACTTTCTTAAATAATTCCTATAACAGTGTTTGGTCTAGAGATTACGGACCATGGAGCGTTTATACAAATGATGTAGATAGTTTGTTAATCATTGACTGGATTTATAACAGGCCTAGACCACAGGATGACCAGATTCCGGTTCATATAGCTAATGAATTAGCGGTGCCCCTTTATCAAACCACAACAAGCCCATGGAACCTTGTACATACAGGTGGAAATTTTATGACTGATGGAATGGGAACAGGTTTTTCCTCCAAATTAATTTTAAATGAAAACCCTGGAAAGACTGAAGCAGCAATAGATAACATAATGCAACAGTTTATGGGAATAGACAGGTATATTAAAATGGATAATCTTCCATATGATGTTATTCACCATATAGACATGCATATGAAATTGCTTGATGAAGAAACTATTCTAATGGGAGAATACCCACAAGGTGTTTCTGACGGTCCTCAAATTGAAGCCAACCTCCTTTATATATTAAATAATTTTATGAGTCCGTTTGGTACTCCATATAAAATTGTGCGTATACCCATGCCACCCAATTTAGCAGGCCAGTACCCAAATAATGGTTCTAATTATTATACTCATGCAAATTCAGTTATTGTGAATAAAACCATCTTGGTTCCAATTTATAATTTACCAAGCGATACAACTGCGCTAAGAATTTTCAGGGAAGCAAAGCCGGGATACAAAGTGGTAGGAATAAATTCTAACCCAAGCATTCCATCTTTAGGCGCTATACACTGCATAACTAAAGAGATTGGGACAGGAGACCCATTATTAATTATACATAACGACTTAGAAGATACTTATGACGATTTGAATCCTTACCCCGTGGATGCCATCATTAAACACAGGTCTGGCATTGCAGGTGCAAACCTATTGTACACCACCGATACGCTTTTGCCTTATCAATCAGTAGCGATGACCTTAACCAATGCAACAACAGATACCTGGTCTGCAAATATTCCGGCACAAGCAGTTGGTTCAAAAATATTCTATTACATAGATGCAAATGCAAATTCAGGTAAGTCGCAAGTACGACCCTTACCAGCTCCTGCAGGCTATTGGGATTTTGATGTATTGCAATTAACCGCCATAAACGATAACAACAGTTCTACAGATTTAGCTTGGGGCAAAGAGGTATTTCCAAACCCTAGTAATGGCATTACCTGTATTACCACCCAATCCAATAAAAACCTTAAAGCATCACTTCAACTCACTGATTTAAATGGAAGATTGGTGGAGGTTATATTTGATGGTGAAATTCAGGCAGGAGAAGACCGCCATTTTATTAACACTTCTGAGATAAATGCAGGAGTATATCTAGTGGTTTTAAATACTAAAGAGGGCAAACTTATTCAAAAGCTCTTGATTCAATAGTTTATATATTATTGATTGTTAGTGATTTATAAAATATAGAGGCTGCTTTTTCACATCTTTTTTGCCTTTAATTGTCTTTTGCAGACCACCTGAATTTATTACCTTTGCACACTTTGTCAGCCGAAGCTATATTAACCAGTCGGCAGAAATTAAGATGGATTATTTAGATAAATTTTTAATCCCTTTTAAGGGATTGAAAAACGGAGAGCACAACTTCAACTATGAAGTTGGGCAAGAGTTCTTTGAGGCATTTAATGAAGAATCGGAAATTAATGGACAGTTTAATGTTAAACTGAATCTGTTAAGAGAAACCCGAATGATGGTTTTGCAATTTGACATTAGTGGATTTTTAAATTCAGAATGTCACTTATGTTTAGAACCATTTAAGTTTGAAATGAATGAACAAAAAAAGCTGATTGTAAAATTTGGCCAAGAGACGAGTAGTGAAAATGATGAAGTAATGATTTTGGCAGAAAATGTGGATGAATTAAATGTTGCGGAGCACATTTATGATTACATAAACCTTGCAGTACCTTTAAGAATTGTTCATCCGGAAAAAGATAACGGAGAACCCGGTTGTGATGAAAATGCCCTCAAAAAAATTGAGGAATATAAACACCATGAAACTGAAAGTGATGACCCTAGGTGGCAAGCACTAAAAAAAATAAAATTTGACTAATTTATATTAGAGAATATGGCACATCCTAAGCGAAAAATTTCGAAAACCAGAAGAGACAAAAGAAGAACTCACTACAAAGCTGAGTTACCTACTCTATCAACTTGTCCTACTACCGGTGAAAGCCACTTATATCACCGCGCACATTGGTATGAAGGAAAACTTTACTACAAGGGTAAAGTGGTAATGGACAGAGAAGAAGCTTAAACATTTTTCCAGCAATTAGACTATGAAGATCGGGGTTGATATTATGGGAGGCGATCATGCACCCAAGGAAACCACGCTAGGTGCAATTCAAGCACAAAAAGAACTCCCATCTGATTTTAGATTGGTGCTTTTTGGTGATGAAAATGCAATCCAACAGATCTTAAAAGAAGAAGGTGCAGATGCATCTTTATTTGACATTGTTCATTCCACTGAAGTATTGGAAATGAGCGAAAATCCAACCAAGGCAATTCAACAAAAGCCAAACTCTAGTATGAGCTTAGGCTTTCAACATTTAGCAGCAAAAAAAATAGATGGTTTTTGCAGTGCAGGTAATTCCGGTGCAATGCTAGTTGGTGCTATGTTTAGTGTTAGAACAATTCCGGGTATTTTAAGACCAACCATTTCAACTGTTGTTCCTAAAGAAAGTGGCGGAAAAGGAGTATTGGTAGATGTTGGTGCAAATGCAGATTGCAAACCAGAACACTTACAGCAATTTGCCTTATTAGGATCACTTCTTGCGCAACATGTATTTCATATGGATGAACCCAAAGTTGGCTTAATGAACATAGGGGAAGAGGAGAAAAAAGGAAACATATTATCACAAAGTGCTCATAAATTATTAGCTGAAAACAAGCAAGTTAACTTTATTGGAAATATAGAAGGTAGAGACTTATTTAACGATAAGGCTGATGTAATTGTATGTGATGGATTTACAGGTAATATTATTCTAAAATTAGCCGAGTCATTTTACGATTTATTAAAGAAGCGTGATATGACAAATGACTATTTTGAGCGTTTCAATTTTGAAAATACAGGTGGTACTCCAATACTGGGTGTTAATGCCCCGGTAGTTGTTGGGCATGGAATATCAAAATCAAAAGCAATTAAAAACATGATTTTGTTAACCAAAGGAGTTGCAGAAGTAGGCCTTATAGATAAAATTACAAAAGCATCTCAACTAACTACAGTAAACTAAAAATCAATCAAATTTTTAAATGGAAAAAATAACCGCAGCTATAACTGGTGTTAATGGTTATGTACCGGAGTTTGTTTTATCAAACAAAGTTTTAGAAACTATGGTTGATACAAATGACGAGTGGATTGTTTCTAGGACGGGTATAAAAGAAAGAAGAATTCTTAAGGGAAAAGGCATGGGAAGCTCTGATTTGGCTGTACCTGCCGTAAAGGGCTTACTTGAAAAAACCAATACTAAACCGGAAGAGATTGATTTCTTAATCTGCGCAACCGTTACCCCTGACTACGTTTTTCCGGCTACAGCAAACATCATTTGTGATAAAATTGGAGCGAAAAACGCCTTTGGATATGACTTAATGGCTGCATGTTCAGGTTTTTTATATGCGTTAGTAACCGGTTCTAAATTTATAGAGTCAGGTCAACATAAAAAAGTTATAGTTGTTGGTGTAGATAAAATGTCTTCAATAGTTGACTACACAGATAGAACCACTTGCGTATTATTTGGCGATGGTTGCGGTGCTGTTATGTTAGAACCTAGCACTGATGAAACGGGTATAAAAGATTCTATTTTAAGAAGTGATGGTTCAGGCGCTCCATACTTACATCAAAAAGCAGGAGGTAGTGTTAACCCTCCTAGTCATGAAACCATTGATGCCAAACAACACTTTGTATTTCAAGAAGGACAACCTGTTTTTAAAGCGGCTGTAAAAAGCATGGCAGATGTGTCAGCAGAGATAATGGAGAAAAATAACTTGAGCGGAGATGATATAGCATGGCTTGTGCCACACCAGGCTAACAAGCGGATAATTGATGCCACGGCAAGAAGAATGGATGTGGGTTTGGATAAAGTTATGTTAAACATTGAGCGTTACGGAAATACAACTTCGGGAACCATTCCATTATGCCTTTGGGAGTGGGAAAACCAACTCAAAAAAGGAGATAATTTAATACTAGCAGCTTTTGGAGGCGGCTTTACCTGGGGAAGCATTTGGGTAAAATGGGCCTACAATTCATAATTGATATATTATTCTAAATTTGATATTCAAACCTTATAGCAATGAATAAGAAAGAAATAGAAGAATTAATAAAGTTTGTTTCAAAACTTCAAGTAAGTGAAGTTGAAATTGAAGACAAGGATTTTAAGTTGACTATTGTCAATAGTTCAAAAAAATCTGAAGTACCATTTCCACCCGGAGCACAACCTCATGTAGTTGCACACACTATGCCTGCTGCAGTTCAACCTGCAGTTGTACCAGCACCCGCACCTGCTTCCGTTCCTGAACAAGCACCGGTAAAAGAAGAAGCTGCGGGAACTGACGATGCCAACTTAATTACAATTAAATCACCAATGATTGGTACTTTTTATCGTGCATCATCACCTGAAAAACCAAACTTTGTAAATGTTGGAGACAAAATTGAAAAGGGCAAAGTGATTTGCATTATCGAAGCAATGAAACTTTTCAATGAAATTGAGTCTGAAGTATCAGGGAAAATTGTAAAAGTTTTAGTTGATGATTCAACACCTGTTGAGTACGACCAACCCTTATTGTTAGTTGACCCTAAAGGTTAATCTATTATTCATTCAATCTATTTAAACAAAGGGGGAATTCATGTTTAAGAAAATTTTAATAGCTAACAGAGGAGAAATTGCATTACGAGTTATTCGTACCTGTAAAGAAATGGGTATTAATACAGTAGCTGTTTATAGTGAGGCTGATAAGGAAAGCTTACATGTTCGATTTGCTGATGAAGCAGTTTGCATTGGCCCTGCCCAAAGCGCTAAATCTTATTTAAATATTCCGAGCATTATTGCTGCAGCAGAGATTACTAACTCAGATGCCATTCACCCCGGTTACGGCTTTTTAGCAGAGAACTCAAAGTTTTCCGCAATTTGTGACGGACATAAAATAAAATTTATTGGTGCATCACCTGAAATGATTGATGGTATGGGTGATAAAGCACAGGCCAAAGCAACAATGGCAAAGGCTGGTGTTCCAACTATACCGGGTTCTGATGGATTATTGAAAGATGTTAAGGATGCAAAAAAGGTTGCCAAAAAAATTGGGTACCCTGTTATGTTAAAAGCAACTGCCGGTGGTGGAGGAAAAGGAATGCGAATAGTTTGGGAAGAAGATAATATGCAGAAGCATTGGGATAGTGCAACACAAGAAGCTGGTGCATCATTCGGTAATGATGGTATGTACTTAGAGAAGTTTTTAGAAGACCCACGACATATTGAAATACAAATTGCGGGTGATTCATATGGAATGGTTTGTCATTTATCTGAAAGAGACTGCTCCATACAAAGAAGGCACCAAAAATTAGTTGAAGAAACCCCATCTCCTTTTATGACTGAAAAACTGCGCATAAAAATGGGGAAAGCGGCCGTAAAAGCCGGTAAAGCAGTTAGTTATGAGGGTGTTGGAACGGTTGAATTTTTAGTAGATAAGAATCGCGATTTCTACTTTATGGAAATGAATACTCGAATTCAAGTAGAGCATCCTGTTACTGAAGAGGTAATTAATTACGATTTAATTAAAGAACAAATTAAAATTGCAGCCGGTATTCCAATTTCCGGTAAAGACCATTTTCCGACTTCATGTGCTGTTGAGTGCAGAATAAATGCAGAAGATCCTCTTAATGATTTTAGACCTTCTCCCGGAAAAATTACCAACTTACACATACCGGGTGGACATGGAGTAAGAGTTGATTCTCATATTTATGCCGGTTACACCATACCTCCTTATTATGATTCACTAGTAGCCAAACTTATAACTACTGCTCAAACTAGAGAAGAAGCCATGAAAACAATGGAACGGGCATTGAGTGAATTTGTAATTGAAGGAATAAAAACAACCATTCCTTTTCACTTACAACTTTTAAGAAACCCTGAATTCAGAAAAGGTAATTACACCACCAAGTTTATGGAAAGCTTTACCATTACTGAGGAGTAAAGACCTAACCCAATTTACATAATGGAATTTAAACATATATTAACTGCAACGCTCACGCTCTTTGCGGTAATTGACATATTTGGTTCGTTACCAATTATTATTGATCTAAAGCAAAGAGCAGGGAAGATCAAATCCTTCAGGGCCAGTTTAGTTGCAATGGGAATTATGATTGCATTTTTATTTCTTGGTGAAGAAATATTAAAAATAATAGGGCTTGATATTCCCTCTTTTGCCATTGCCGGTGCATTTGTAATCTTCTTTCTTGCACTGGAAATGATTCTAGGAATTAAGCTACATAAAGATGAAATGCCTGAAACGGTATCAATAGTACCCATTGCATTTCCACTTATAGCCGGCACTGGAGTTATGACAACCTTACTCTCACTAAGGTCTCAATTCGATAAGATTGAAATTATAATCGCCATCGTTGTAAACATTATACTCGTGTATATTGTTTTAATCAATGTGAAACATATAGAACGTTTTTTGGGTCCATCTGGTGTTGGTATATTAAGAAAAGTATTTGGAATTTTACTTTTAGCCATTTCTGTTAAAATATTTAAAAGCAGCATGGGAATATGATCATTGTATATACAGATGGTGCAAGCAGAGGTAACCCTGGACCAGGTGGATATGGAGTAGTTCTAAAAAGCGGAAAACATCGAAAAGAAATGTCTGAGGGGTACAGATTAACAACCAACAATAGAATGGAGTTGTTAAGTGTAATTGTAGCTTTAGAAACGATAAAAAAAGAAGGACAAACCGTACGTATCTACAGTGACAGTAAGTATGTAGTAGATGCAGTGGAAAAAGGATGGGTGTTTGGTTGGGAAAAAAAGAACTTTAAAAAGAAAGCTAATCCCGATTTGTGGAAACGTTTTTTAAAAATTTACCCTAAACACAATGTGAAGTTTCAGTGGATAAAAGGCCATAATGAAAATCCGGAAAATGAACGATGTGATGAGCTTGCAGTGGACGCAGCTTTATATGGTAAATTATTAGTAGATAAGGGATATGAAGATTCTAAAGACTAACTTTTACCATACCTTTTTACTAACCTAGGATTCTTTTCTTCTTGCTTAATTTTTTCAATTGCTTTATCAATACTTGTTTTAACATCAGCCCATGTTACATCATAAGCGCTCACGGTATCTTTTTCTTTTAGTTTTTCAGCAGTGAGTTCTTTTAAATCCAATAAGGCATTCATGGCTGCAGACCGCACCCACCACGGGCTTGCTGTTATTCCCTCTTCTTGTAAATAAGGAATTCCCTTAGAAATAGTGTAGGCAGAATTATTCATTAAATACACGCCATACTGAGTTACAATTTCAAATTTATCCGGGCCACTGGAATTATTTAATGCTCTTATAAAAAAACCATGATCAGAATCGTCACCATGAGAAGCAATTATTTTAGAAACAATCACATTTAGTTCTGTTTTATTTTCTTTCGCCAAAGATCTGGCTCTTGCCAATCCATCACCTTTGTCAATTTTAGAATAATGAATTAGTGCCTCTTTAAAAACCGCATAAGAAGAATCATTCAAAGCTGTTTTATACACATCTAAAAAGCGCTCATCCCCTTTAAATGTATTTCCAATAGCAAATAGTGCTTCTGATCTAACTTTTGGGTTATCGTCTTCAGTGGCTAAGTTTGAAAGGATTTGGATTACGCGAGCAGAATCTAAACTTACCATTATCCGAAGTGCGTCAACACTCTCTAAACGTATCTGCCAGTACGGGGCCTGTGAAGCATCTGAAATCAGCTTAAATTGATCTAAACTGGTTTCATCAAGGTCCTTATTAATAGCATTATACGCCCTTATCTTTCCAACATAGTGATTGCTATTGTAAAATTGATACGATAATTCTTCATACGATTTATAATCCTCCACTACACCGGGTATGTGTCGTCTAGGGTCAACCAAAACCATTTGTGGTTTACTGGCTGTTTTAAGTTTAAATGTTTTACTTTTTTGATTTAATTCTACTTTGTGCTTTTGGATTTTTCCATTCACTTCTAATTCAATCTCTATTGGTAATCTGTACAAGAATTTATCATCTGTGCTATGCTTCTGAATCAATGTTACCAATTGAATATTATTGATGCTGTCGTAATCGGTTCCAACGCTTACTATAGGATGTCCTTTTGATAAAAACCACTCATTAAAAAACCAGTTCAAATCTTGTCCAGTGGTTTCTTCAAAAGCAATTCTCAAATCATGTATTTCAACAGATTGATATGCGTGCTTTTCTAAATACCACTTTACAGAAGCAAAAAACGCTTCATCTCCCAGAACATGCCTTAAATAATGCAGTAATCTGCCCCCTTTTTGGTATGAATGTGCGTCAAATACATCACCCGGTTTATCATAATGATGACGAATCATATTCACCTGCTTTCTCTCACTCTCTCGCATATAAGCCGACAAATCAATCATGCCATAATAATCTGCTTCATCAACTCCATACTTGTATTCATTCCATAAATACTCTCCATAAGTTGCAAAGGCTTCGTTCAATGTAATGTTGCTCCAACTCTCACATGTAACCAAATCACCAAACCAGTGATGAATCAACTCATGCGATAAAAAGTCTTCATAGTCTTCATCAATCAGTTCATTCGCATTCCTTTGAACAAACTCACCATAAATTACACCGGTAGTATTTTCCATAGCACCACTTACGTAATCTCTAACAACAACTTGCGAATACTTTTCCCAAGGGTACTTTACACCTAACTTTTCAGAAAAAAATGTTAGCATTTCCGGAGTTTTACCAAAAATCATTTTTGCATAAGGCGCATATTCCGGTTCAACATAATAGTCAACATCTATACCTTCCCATGTATCATTCGTTATATGGTATTCTCCTATCGCCATCATGGCTAAATAAGGAGCATGAGGCAATTCTTGCTTCCAATAATCAGTTCTTGTTCCATCTCCATTTTCTTCACTAAATATTAGTAAACCGTTACTTAGAGTGGTAAATCTATCTTCTACTGTAATGGCAATTTCTTGTGTCATTCTTTCATTTGGTGCGTCAATGGTGGGAAACCAAACCGAATTAGATTCCGGTTCACCCTGAGTCCAAATTTGTTGAGGTTTGTTTTTATCCGAATTATCATGATTAATAAAGTACAGTCCCTTAGCACTAGTAATTGCAGAACTACCTTTTGCATTAATTTCTTCCGGCTTAGAAACGTACTCTACAACCAATTGCAACGTATCGGTTCTGTCATATTTCTTTTTTAAGTCAATAATTAGTTTTGTACTGCTATTAAAAAATGGAAGTTCCTCTTCACTTGATGCATTGTACACCGTTTTAATTTCCATACTCTTTGCATCCAATGTGCATGCACGAGCTGATTCAAAATATGGTCTTAGCTTTATTTTTGCTGTTCCATTCATCGTCCTTTCGCTCCAATTAAAAGAAACTTTTAAACTCGTGTGTACAATGTCAAAATCTCTTTGTGTTGATGGGCGATAAGGATCTGCAGGACGCTTTACTTCCTCCACTTTCGGTTCAGGATTCTGATTAACAATCTGCTGTGGCGCCTTACATGCATTTAGCACAATTGTAGTAAGCACAATTAAATACACTAACCTGTTGTTTTTTAACATCTTATACATTTCTGAAATTGCTTAAATGTGCATGATAAAGGGTCTTGACTTTAAAATTATCATACATTTGCAACATATGTTTAAAGCACAAATTAACACAAAATCAACTATAAAATTAAGTCCGGGTAGCGACCAGGGAACTTGGTTGGTAGATGGTGATGAAGTACATGTGGATCGCATCAATGTAAATGACTATGCCATGCATGTGCTTATTAATAACAAGTCATACCGGGTTAATGTGTTGGAAGCAGACCGTGCTACTAAAACATTTGTCTTTAAAATAAATAATCAGAAAGTTGAAATAACATTAAAAGATAAATATGATGAACTCCTTCATCAACTGGGAATGGATGCAACAGCATCTGCAAAACAAAATGATTTAAAAGCACCCATGCCCGGCTTGGTAGTTGATGTGTTTGTTGACAAAGGGCAAGGCATTAAAAAAGGCGATGCATTACTGGTTCTAGAAGCTATGAAAATGGAAAATATATTAAAATCTGATGCGGACGGGATTGTAAAAAAAGTAGAAGTATCAAAAGGAAGTAAAGTCGAAAAAAATGAAGTGTTAGTGCACTTTGAATAAACCAAAATTTAAAATTATGGATAACAGGCGTGAATTTATTAAGAAATCATCTCTTCTTGCCCTTGCAGGAGTAAGCATGGGCAGCATTGTTAGCTCTTGTCAGGCAAATACCTCATCAGAAAATACTGCGGGAAACAATGCAGCGGGAAATTACGAATTACCTAAGCTTCCATATTCATTTGATGCGCTTGCACCACATATAGATGCAACCACAATGGAAATCCATCATGGAAAACATCATGCCGGTTATACTAAAAAGTTTAATGCAGCTATTAACGAAACAACAGGATCTGTAGCAGATAATTTTAAAGATTTATTTGCCAATGTTAGTAACATGAGTGCCGGCATTAGAAACAATGGCGGTGGTTATTATAACCATGACATGTTTTGGAAAATTATGAAACCCGGTGGGAGCGAACCAAGTGGCGAAATATTAGAAGCAATTAACAGCACGTTTGAAAGCGTAGATAATTTTAAAACGCTGTTTAAAGCTGCCGCAAAAGGCAGATTTGGCTCAGGCTGGGCATGGCTGGTTACCAATAATGGTAAGCTTTCTATTGGATCAACCCCTAATCAAGATAACCCCTTAATGGATGTGTCTGAAATAAAAGGACACCCGGTTATGGGTATTGATGTTTGGGAACACGCCTACTATTTGAATTACCAAAACAAAAGAGGAGACTATATTGATGCTTGGTGGAATATTTTAAACTGGGAAGAAATTGCTAAACGATATAAGGAAGCTTAGTAAAAAACTAGCTTACTAACTCTATATCGAACTGCACAAGATTAATAAACTCTTGCACTCTTTCATCAACTTCATTTTTATCTAAGCCGATTAATCTTTGTGTTCCGAATTTCTCTACACAAAAAGAAGCCATTGCAGAACCAAAAATAATTGCACGTTTCATATTATCAAAAGAAACATCTCTCGTATATGCTAAATGACCAATAAATCCTCCGGCAAAGGTATCGCCCGCGCCAGTAGGGTCAAACACATCTTCTAGTGGTAAGGCAGGTGCAAAGAACACACTATCATCGTGAAATAATAATGCACCATGTTCTCCTTTTTTAATAACCAAATACTTTGGTCCCATTTGTAATATTTTTTGAGATGCTCTAACTAATGAATACTCACCGGAAAGTTGTCTTGCTTCTTCATCATTAATGGTTAATACATCTACCTTTTTCATCACCTGTTTTAATGGGTCCATTGCAATGTCCATCCAAAAATTCATGGTATCCATGGCTATTAACTTTGGTCTGTTCTTCAGTCTGTCAATCACACTCATTTGCACTTGCGGACTTAAGTTACCTAACATTAAAAATTCGCAATCTTGATATGAGTTCGGTACAACAGGATCAAAATCTTCCAATACATTAAGCTCAGTAGCCAAGGTATCTCTGGTGTTCATATCATTATGGTATTTCCCGCTCCAGAAAAAAGACTTTTGCCCTTGTTTTACCTGAAGGCCATCTGTATTTACCCCTGCATCATTCATTTGCTGAATTGCATCAGATGGGAAATCATCTCCAACAACAGAAATAAGATTAATGGGTTTTTTAAAATATGAAGCCGCGTGGCCTATATAGGTAGCAGCGCCACCGATAATTTTATCTGTTTTTCCGAAAGGGGTTTCAATAGCGTCAAATGCTACAGTACCAACTACTAATAAGCTCATTTAATAGATTTTAGAATTTGCACAAATATATTGTAATATTTAGGCAAATCAGCTAATTTTGCGCAGCTTATTTAAAGCAGAAACAATCCTCCTTAGCTCAGTTGGTTAGAGCGGCTGACTGTTAATCAGTAGGTCCCTGGTTCGAGTCCAGGAGGGGGAGCAAAAGAAAAGACAAGTTGTTATTTGAACAGCTTGTCTTTTTTTGTTTAAGTTCTTTTTGTGATCTACGTCATTTTTAAATCATCTCTTTTGGATTAAGTTTAAAATTATGTAATTAATTATTCAAAACATGAAGTGGCCACTATTTTCTATTTTTATTTTGTCTTTTTTTTACCTCAGTTGTGAAAAAAACGAGACTAGGCATGTTGGTTTAGTCCATTTCTGGGAGTACGGTGATAATTATAGTTGTAGTTGGTTATATGTGGTAGTTGATGATGTTACACAAACATATATCTCTTCTGCGGATCAGATTTATTGTACTAATCAAGAACCGGATTGTGAAAGTCCTTCTAGTTACATATTTCCTTTTTATAATTTAGATGAAGGACCACACACAGCATACCTTGCTACTAAGGAGGGAGTTAGGCAAGGTCCCATTGCTAATTTTACTATAATTAGAGACTCTTGTATTTTTGTGAGATTATATGACTAATTAGTTATTAATACATAATAGAAGATTTAGAAGACAAGCTCTTTAAATACAACTTGTCTTTTGTTTTTCTGTATTTCAACTTTTTTGAGGAGTAATTAGAATTGATATTCCTTCTCTAAGTGCTTAACTTTGGGCTTTCCCCATTGCTT
Source organism: Bacteroidia bacterium (assembly GCA_013001815.1). Lineage (GTDB taxonomy): Bacteria > Bacteroidota > Bacteroidia > AKYH767-A > OLB10 > JABDLV01. The sequence continues at coordinate 1,456 of JABDLV010000041.1, read as the reverse complement.
TACTACATATAAAATGCTCAGACGCTTCACTCTTATATTGATTTGTTTATTTCCATTATGCATTCAGGCCCAATATAATTGGGATTTGGAAAGAGAAGAAAATGGTATAAAGGTTTATTCATCTAAACTATCCAACACAAACTTTAAAGCAGTTAAAGTGGAAAGTGTTGTTGAAGGAGATATAGATATGTTATTGAGCTTGCTAACCACGGTAGATGGCATGAAAGGTTGGGTTTACAAAACGGAAAACATCAAGCTTATAAATTCTAGTTCAGACAGCGCGGTTACATTCTATTCTGAAACAGATTTACCTTGGCCCATGTCAAATCGAGATGCAATAATTCATCTGGAAATTAATAAGAATAATCTTCCAGATTTTATCAGCATTAAGGGTACCTGCGATCCTGATGGGGCTCCGAAAGAAAAAGGTATTGTGCGAATTTCTCATTTCATTGCTAATTGGAGAATAAACATGTTGAAGGGTAATAAAATGCATATTGTATATGTTGTTGAAGTAGACCCGGGTGGAAACATACCCGCATGGATTAATAACATGTTTATTGCAAAAGGACCCTATGAGACATTTATTAACCTGGAAAAGAAATTAAAAAGTATAAATAAATAGGTTCAAGAATAGAAGGGCAGGGGGAACAAAAGAAAAGGGTTCACTAATCAAGTGGACCCTTTTTTGTTTTATTGATTCTTAACTAGTTTTATCCTTTCTAGCTTTTCTCCTTGTACAACTTCTAGAATATATAATCCATTATTAAAATTAGCCGTATTAATTTCGTAATCAGAAAATACCGGTTTACTGTCATTGTATACCACTCTTCCAATTGCATCCAACATTCTAATGGATATTGCACTAGTAGAACCGCCAATTAGATTCACCTTAATACTGTTGGTAAATGGATTGGGTCGCACATTCATTATCAAGTCAATTACTTCAGTATTATCAGACGCCAATCTAGGACAAGCCACAAATTCTGTTACTGTTCTCGGGCTTTTATCTGTACAGCCTTTAGAATCATATATTCTTACACTGTAACCTCCTTTACTAGTAACTACTAATGAATCCAGCGTTTCGCCTACCAGTACTTTGTTATATCTACTCCATTGATATGATGTATAAGGCTGCGTTCCCCTGCTTACCTGCGCTTTTAAAACAACAGAATCTCCAATACATGAGAATATTGGTCCTGTTAAATCTAACTCTGCTTTTGGTTTTTGATTTTTTCTAAGTACTATTTTTGAAGAGGTAGATGTACATCCTCCAGCATTTGTAATTCTAATTTTATAGTTACCACGCTTAGTGACATAGTAAACACTGTCATTATTCATTCCCGGTGCAGGTAATCCATATCTTAGCCACTGATAATTGAAATCATTACTTGTATTACATGTTAGTACACCCGGTCCTTGGCCACATATTTCAATTGGTCCAACTTCATTTATA
>JABDLV010000025.1 GCA_013001815.1 Bacteroidia bacterium | reverse complement strand
ACGCCATACTTGGTTCAGTAGAAGGAACCTTCTTTTTTGATGTTACTGACCCTACTAATATTGTGCAGTCTGATTTTGAATTTGGAAAATTTACAACAGGTGTAATCCACAGAGATTACAAAACTTATGGACATTATGCATATGCAGTATGTGATGAAGGCCCTTCTAGTTTACAAATTTTTGATTTGTCTTATTTGCCGGATAGTGTACATAAAGTGTATGATAGTGACGCATTATGCGTGAGAGCACATGATATTTATATTGAAGATGGATTTTTATATTTTGCTTCTAATACTACTACTACGGGTTTTAATGCATTAGATATTGCTTCACTTGCAGATCCAGAAAATCCAACCTTTGTTCATTCATTAAACAGCCCTTTATACAGCCATTGTCATGACGTACATGTAAAGAACGACATTGCTTACTGCTCTAATGGAAATGATGGTTTGTTTATTTATGATGTAACCACCAAAACAAGCCCTGTGTTACTACAAAGTTTTACTTCTTATCCGGAGCAAGGTTATAATCATGCTTCTTGGTTAAGCGATAATGGAAATATTTTAATTTTTGCAGATGAAACTTGGGGTAAAGGATTGAAAGTGTATGATATTTCAGATTTGAGTAATCCTTCTTTAGAAAGCATATTCCGCTCTAACTTATTAAATGTGCCAAACCCAACTTCTCCAAGTGGAAGTATTGCACATAACCCGTTTATGTTAGGTGATAAAGTATTTATCTCTTACTATCATGACGGAGTTCAGGTATATGATTTCTCTGATCCTGCAAACGTTACCAATGTTGGTTATTACGATACGTTTTCTAACCATAGCGATTATTCTAGTTACAGAGGCTGTTGGGGAGTGTATCCTTATTTGCCTTCTGGAAATATTTTAGCATCTGATTTTGATAATGGTTTATTTGTGCTAGATGGCTCATCAGTTATAAGTGGTATTGGTAATGGTCCTGATGAAAGTGATTTTAGCATTAATGCTTACCCAAATCCTTTTAATGATGAGATGAATGTGTCAATTAGTCTAAAAGAAAATCAAATGGTTAACTACCAAGTATTAGATATGACCGGCAAATTAATCATTGATGAAGAAGCTGAACTTATTAGCGGAACTCAAAAATTAGAAATTTCTACAGAAGGTTGGGCGAATGGAATTTACCTTTTAAAGGTGAATGGAGAAAATGCAGAAAGAGTGCAGAAGGTTCAGAAGTTCTAAGAATAAATTTCTTTAATTTGAAAAAGCCTTAGGTTAAATACTTAAGGCTTTTTTATTGTAATAAACTGAGTAGTTACTCTGTTGCTTTCGTTGCCAGCCCGGTCTTTCACATACAAAGTAAATGTAGCTTGTTGTTGATTACTGCCATCTGTAATGCCTGTACCTGGTATTATCACATCCAACTGGCCTTGTAATGCAATTTCTGAACCGCTAGGGCTTAACTGAGGAATTCTAAAAGCTTGAGTAATATTTATTCGGTTATCTGTGATAAATAGGTTATTAACATTGGGGTCATTTTCTCCTAAGTCACCATCACCATCTATATAAGAGAGAACAACTGTAATATCATCTTGAAATTCATTTGCAACTACCGGGCTTACGCTCACTATTCCAATTTCAGGAACAGGGTCATAAGTAGTTTTATCTTCTTCGCATCCAATTACGAGTAGAGATATACATGCTATGAACAATAAATTTTTCATCAAAATTAATTTACAACAAGAAATGAATAATGAGATTTTATAAATGTAGGTGTATCGTCATTTGGATATTCGACATCATCTACATGGTCGCCATCGTTTGTATAGTACCTAATGTAGTATTGTTTACCAGCGGTAAACGAACTTGTATTCACTGAGGCTGTCCAAAGAATTCCGCCATAGTATAATGAAATAGGTGTAAAGACCATTGCATTGCTAAAGTCATCGATGTCATCAGAAATTTTTACCTGATTATTAATCAAGTCGTGAATTTGTGTGCTGTCATCCGCTAATGCAAAGTATAAATCCATTGTAATCGTATCCGTTACTGTAAATGGATTTTGATACAGACCATCAATTCTACTTGTATCCATTTGAAGTGAACCATAAAACGGTACAAAGAAGGTAACTACCGGTTGTTCATTAGGTAATGGTGGTATTGCCGGTATGTTACCGTAAATATCTTGTGCCCCATTTCCAATCCAGGTTTCTATGTTATTAATTTCTTGTTGACTTAGACGTACTGCATTTGATGGCATATAATCAGATGTAGTTGTAGTCAAACGCTCCATTAAAAAAGAATTGGTCGCATCAAATGGAATTACTCTATATTCAAAGTAGTTTACAGAATCTACGGTAGTTTTACTTACTGTTTGGTAGGCTAATGTCGAGTATGAAGATTGCACGGTTCTATAATCGGGTTCAAACGTACCATCATGGCAACCGGGGTTTGCACATTTCGGCAATAAAATTTGTTGATGTATTCCCGCAAAACTGGTAGAGTCTAAATTTTGTCCATTGCCGTTACCATTTCCGTAATTCACATCATCATAAGGATTGTCTGCATCTGAATCGCTTTCGCATGCAGAAAACACTACCAATGCCGTGGCAACAAACATAAGAGACCATAGTATGATATTTTTATTTCTCATCATCTTATTATTATACAAATGCTGCACCTAATGAAGTACCTGAGAGCATTCCGGCAGGTATGTCCGTATCAAACCCTAGTACGTCAGCAATAGTTGGTACTATATCAATGCTTTCTCCACTAATGGCATTTACTTCTAATCCTTGGTTTACAACTCCCGGAGGGCCAGCAATTAAACAGAATATTTCTCTACTGGTTTGGTCACCTGTATGGTCAATTGCAAAACGGCCATAAGCATCAACCGTGCTATTTGAATTTAAGTTTCTGCCATGTTCCGGTGCCATGATTAATACGGTATCATTTGCCATGCCCGGTGTATTTTGAATGGTATCCCATAAGTGAGCAACGGCAAAATCTGCTTTACGAAGATTATTGCAATACCCGGTGAAATTAGTATGGCATATATCTACTCCCTGCATATTTACAACTAACAACTCAGGTGTAAATTCTTGAATAATTTTTTCTGCATAAAAAATATTATACATGTCATTATTCATAATTCCTCCGCCTGGAAAGTTCCAAGGATTATTATGTTGCCCGGATATTGCTTCATTAAATAATTGCTGTATAAAATTTTGAAGTAATATAGTGTCTGCTTCTGTATTGGTAACACCGGCATCTCCGGCACCTGCAACACCTGCAAAGCCACTATCCAGATAACTTCTTATTTCTTTTACTTTGTTCAATTCTGCACTGCTAAAGGTTTTCATATTACCAAGTGCATCATAACCGGATTGGCTAATTAAGTTAGTAGGAGCAATAAAGTTTGCACCATATTGCGATCCGTAACCTTCTTTTTTGCTAAAGTTTAATGCAGGGTAGGGTCCTAGTGTATTTGAAACCCACCAACTGTTTAATGCATTACCGGCAGGTGAATTGTGTTTTCTATAATATTCAAATACTGTAGCTTCATCAGGATTGCTTCTTATGTCAATATCATTTTGAGTATATGCTCCTGTCACTGCTGTAGTATGTCCATTAAAGTGACCTGTTGGTCCCTGAGCATATCTAAACTGTTTGAATAGTGTTCCATAATTTTGCAATGGTTGTGATAAAGGTCCGGGCATTATTGGATCTAATCCAGGTAAGATATCCGGTTTAATGGGTTCAGTTCCATTCAGCACATTGGTCATTAAATTACCTTCCGCTTTTTGTACGCTTTCAAAATTTCTAATTCCACCGGCATACAAACAAAACACAACATGATTTGCTCTACGGGCACCACTGGCAGCAAATAATCTTCCTGAAGGCAATATGTAAGGGGCTACAAACGCTCCTGCAGTGGCAACACCTAATGATTTAACAAAGTCTCTTCTTTTCATGAGCTGTATATTTTAGTAATACCTGTATTCGTTAGAAGTCATAAATGAGTAGTACACAATTTCTGAAGTGATAGACATATCATTTTCAATTAAATTAACTACATACCAAGATTCAAATTCATTTGGCGCACGGTTAAATAATTTACCGTATGTATCACTAATAAACTGAGGTATATCACTTCTCATTTGTGTACTCGTTGGAATATTAACTGAAGAGGAATTCAGAAAATTTCTAATGATCATATCTTCTACTAACTTTCTATCTCCAAAAGAAGCATAAGCCAAACTTAAATCAACTAGGTCATCTCTTGATATAGTTGTTCCGAACAAGTCAGAATATGCAATTGAAATAAATTCAAAATCTGATTTTAAATTATTTTTATTAGCTCCATCCTGTTCAACAGTAACAGGGTTTACTTCATACAAATACGTTTTTTCCTTTGTGCAAGCAAAAGTCAAAAAAGAAAAAACTAGAATAAGACTGAATAATTTGTTCATGATTTAGTTATTTAAATTCCCATGTATTCATCAAGAATTAATATGTCTTTTTGCAGCTGTTTATAATCATCAGAGTTTTTGTATTTAATGCTCGCAGCACTCATCTCAACAGTGTTTGGCTCTCTTAATAAATACCTGAGATATAAATCACGCACTTGTCCTTCATAATAATCTGATGAATCAAAAAAGATATCTAAAAAATCATCTTTGCTAGATCCAACTTCAAAAAAGAGAATTGATGTTGTTCCATCTACCATTTCAATAGAGGCATTCAGCTCACTCATGGTAGGATATCTTCTTATGATATTTTGAAATACGGCAACCACAAAATTTAATGAACCCATGTTTAAATCGTCAAAAACGTAATTATCGCTGCAGCGTTTCTGTACTTCTTTAATGTCAATTAACCCACTCAATAAATCTGCGGGTATTTCTTGTAGTTTTTCTGCTCTTTCTTTTTCATACTCAATTATGTCCCACAACAAGTAATAAGAGGAGTCTAACAATAAGGATTGATATAATGCAATTTGTCCTATTATATCCAACGTGTCTACGTTATTGAGATAATCTGCACGAGCCAAATCATATATTCTATTGTTGTACTCAGGCTTAATAAAGACGTTGTCTAGGAAAATTGTTCTGCTACTTGGTGAAGCATTGGCCGGATTTAAAACATTCCAGGCACCTGCATATTCTGAAGAATCGGGTTCTCGGCCCAAAACACTTATATAAACTTTGTTAATGTATCCCTCAATGGCCAGATTGCTGATTGTGCTATCTGGGGGAGCGACATTATTTGGAATTATTTCTTCTTCGGATTTAGTGCAAGAAGACACGACCAGAAATAATGAAATGATAAAAAGACCAAAAAAGTATTTTAGTAATCTCATATCAATTTTTTAGTTAGTGAAACTTGGATTAAAGCTAATGAAAAAGGTTTAAACCAAGGCTAATTTTATTTGCTCATTTCCGTATAGTACTTATAAAATAAGGGAATTGTCTCTATACCTTTTAAGAAATTAAATATGCCATAGTGCTCGTTTGGCGAATGAATATCATCGCTATCAAGCCCAAATCCCATCAATACGGATTTTAAGCCCAAAACCTCTTCAAATAAAGCCACAATAGGGATGCTACCTCCCGCTCTCACTGGGATTGGCTCTTTGCCAAATGATTCCGCCATGGCTTTTTTAGCAGCCTGGTAGGCTGTAAAATCGGTAGGGGTAACGGCAGGTTCGCCACCATGGTGTGGGGTAACTTTAACTTTTACAGAAGGCGGAGCCAAGGACATAAAATGTTTAGTAAACAATTCTGTAATTTTTTCTGAAGATTGATGTGGAACCAATCTCATGCTAATTTTAGCATTTGCTTTTGAAGGCAATACAGTTTTTGCTCCTTCACCAATGTAACCTCCCCAAATTCCATTCAATTCAAAAGTTGGTCTTATGCTGGTTCTTTCATTTGAGCTATATCCTTTTTCGCCATGCACATCACCAATTTGTAAATCTTTTTTATAAGCCTCTTCATCAAAAGGTGCTTTTGCCATCTCTGCTCTTTCTTCATCACTTATCACTTCAACATCATCATAAAAGCCCGGTATGGTAATATGGTTATCATCATCTTTGCATTTTGAAATCATTTCGCAAAGTATTTGAATGGGGTTTGGTACGGCTCCACCAAAAGTTCCAGAATGCAGGTCTCTGTTGGGTCCTATAACTTCTACCTCAACATAACTTAATCCTCTTAAGCCGGTTGTAATGGATGGAGTATCATTTGCAATCATTGATGTATCTGAAATAATAATTACATCTGATTTTAATTTTTCTTTATTTTCTTTTACAAAATCACCTAGGTTATCTGAACCTACTTCCTCTTCTCCTTCAATCATAAATTTTACATTGCACGGCAGTGAATTATTTTTCATCATTAATTCAAATGCTTTAATGTGCATATACATCTGACCTTTATCATCACATGCTCCTCGAGCAAATATTTTTCCGTCTTTAATAACCGGTTCAAATGGAGGCGAGTCCCATAAATCTAATGGATCTGGTGGTTGAACATCATAATGCCCATAAACCAAAATGGTAGGTAAATTACCGTCTATCATTTTTTCTCCATAAACAATAGGGTGACCTTTGGTCTCGATTAATTCGGCTGTATCAGCTCCAGATTTTAAAAGCTGCTCTTTAATGTAATTTCCGGCTTTTTTTACCTCTTCATTCTTGGTAGAATCTGCGCTAATTGACGGAATCTTAAGGAGTTCTATCAATTCTTCTAAAAATCGGTCTTTATTGGCTTCTACGTACTGCTGAATGTTTTCCATTTCGATATATATTTAATTAACAATTTTAGATTTATACCGTAAAACTATTATAATTCGCACAATTCTTGTACTTCAAACCCTTAATTTTGTGCTTAATTCATATTGAATGAGATTTCAATTCGTATTCATATTGGCGGGATTTCTATTGTTTGGTTCGGCTGGCAAAGTAGCTTTTGCTCAACCGGCTAATGACAATTGCATTTATGCGCAATCTATTGTACTGCCTCCAAGTGGAGAAATATGTATTCAATCAAGTAATTTAAATGCAAGCCCTGATGGAATTTTTAATGGTTGCAATGGACCTACAGGTGGAAATGAAGTTTGGTTTTCTTATGTAGCACATGGTTTAAATAATACCATTACTGCTTATCCCATTAATGCACCCAACAATGCACAGCAGTTGGCCTTAACAATACCTGATGGAAATTGCACGAACACAGTTATTAATACATGTGCTGCTGCTGCCGGACCAAATGATACGGCAACGGTAACTTGGAACTTCGCACCGGGAACTACGGTTTGGTTTGAAGTTACTTCACTTATAGGGGATGGTGATTTTGAAATCTGTATTCAATCTTGGAATCCACAACCGGCACCTGGTTCTGATTGTGCAACTGCTACGAGAATTTGCAATAAGCAGTCATTCTTTTCTGCAGATACATCTTTTGGTACTACCGGAGTTCAACCTTCTTGTTTTCCGTTACCCGTTGATGAAGATGTGTGGTATAAATTTTCTGTTTCAAAAACCGGAAGTTTAGAATGGACAGCAACTCCATTGGACAATGTAGAATTTGATTGGGCACTGTATGACATTACTGGTGGTTGTCCTGGTGTTGAAGTGGCATGTAATTATACAGTTGGAGGAAATGGCTCTCCAATAGGAATGAGCCCGGCTTCACCAGGTTGTTTGTTTTCTAATTTTTGCCCTCCAATTACAGTTACCCAGGGCTCTACTTATGCTTTAGTAATAGATAAATTTAATTCTCCATTGAGTAATGCATTAAAAATGGAGTGGGGAGGTACCTTTGAAATGGTGCCAAGCTCAAACAGTTTTGAAATTACCCCAAATTTTGGATGCGATTCTGCTTTGGTATCATTTATAGATAGCAGTTATGGTGTAGCAACATACACGTGGAATTTTGGAAATGGTAACACATCTAGTTCCGCAAACCCAACA
>JABDLV010000240.1 GCA_013001815.1 Bacteroidia bacterium | reverse complement strand
GGTAGTAATATACAAACCGCTCGTTTTATCCGTCCTAATTTTGGTATAGCACCATCGAATGTTGGCATTAATGAGTTGAGTACTATTGAAGCTAACATTTCTATTTATCCAAACCCTAGCACGGGTTCATCAGATCTTTATTTTGATTTAGAAGATGCATTAGATGTAAAATTAAACATCTATGATGCAATGGGTAGCCTAGTAAGCACTCAAAATTTAGAAAACATTTTGCAAGACAAAGTGGAAATAGATTTAGAAGGGCAAAGCAATGGTTTGTATTTTGTTGAAGTGAATACAGAATACGGCAAGGTTGTCAAAAAGCTAATGCTAAATAAATAATTTAGAAAGTGCCTTCGGGCACTTTTTTTTTGCTTTACATTTGGAAAAGTTTAAATGGATTCATTATCACAAATAGTTTTAGGAGCTGCAATTGGAGAAGCGGTGTTGGGTAGAAAGGCAGGCAATAAAGCTGCCATGTGGGGAGCGGTTCTTGGTACTATTCCAGATCTGGATGTAGTTCCCGGCAACTTGTTTATTGAAAGTACTATTGATAGATTGCTTTTTCATCGTGGATTTTCGCATTCTATCATTTTTAGTTTGTTGTTTGCTTGGCCATGCGCGTGGCTCATAAAGGTGCATCCGAAGATTATGCTGAGTTTATTTTTAGCATTAATTTATGGCACTCTGGTAATTGGTATTCCAAGTGTATTATTTACAGTTATTACCACTGTAATTTTTGCTGCAATTGGATTTGCTATTTTTAAAACTAAAGAAATGCCCCCTTTAGGTAAACTTAAGGAATGGACTTTATTGGCATTTATAGCTTTACTAACCCATCCAATATTAGATGCTTTTACTTCTTACGGTACACAGCTCTACTGGCCGTTTAAAGAAAGAGTGGCCTGGAATACAATTTTTGTTGCAGACCCAATCTATACTGTTCCATTTTTAATCTGTGTAATTGCATTTTTGTTTTTTAGGCGTACGTCAAAAGTGCGAAGACGTTTAAATTATTTGGGTTTGTTTTTAAGTTGTTCTTATTTGGCTTTTACAGTTTTTAATAAGCAGCACATAAATTCAATCTTTGAAAAAAACTTAGTACAGCAAAATATATCCTATTCTACTTACCAGACAAAGCCCATGCCATTAAACAATTTATTGTGGAGTATTACCATAAATGGAAAGGATAGTATGTATCTTGGGTATTATTCTCTATTGGATGAAAATGAAAACATCAATTTTATATCATTTAATAAGAATCATGAAATCGGGGAAATAATAAATGATCAAAAAGAGTACAATCGGCTCACCTTTTTTTCTGATAATTATTATGTTCTAGAGCAAAGAGGAGATACTATTCATTACGGAGACCTAAAATTTGGAATTATGGGTACAGGAGATACCAAGCCAACTCGGTTTATAATGTCATATGATATATTAAATACAGAGTCTGGAACTGAGTTTATTCAAAACTTTAGAAAGGAAGCTCCTAAAGAAGGAGAGTTTGGTATGCTTATGGATAGGGTAAAGGGAAAGAAATTCCAGGATAAATATTAATGTTCAGCCTCAGAATCATATGACGTTTACAGAATTAAAGCTTGATGCTCAATTAATTGAGGGTTTGGAAACAATGGGAATTGTAAATCCAACTCCCATTCAAAAGCAGGCGATCCCATTAATATTAGAAGGAAATGATTTAATTGCTTGTGCACAAACCGGTACCGGAAAAACAGCCGCATTTTTATTACCCGTTTGCAACGAATTAATGGCAAAAAATGATGGTAAAATTAAATGCATCATCATTGTTCCTACCAGAGAGCTGGCTATACAAATTGACCATCAATTACAGGGATTCGCTTATTTTGCGGGGGTTAGTTCATTTGCCGTATATGGAGGTGGAGAAAGCACTGCATGGGAAATGCAAAAGAAAGCCATTAAACAGGGAGCTGATATAATTATAGCTACACCTGGTAGATTCTTATCTCACATGAACTTTGGTTATATGGATTTGTCTGGGGTTGAATATTTGGTATTGGATGAGGCCGATAGAATGTTGGACATGGGTTTTAATGAAGACATTACTACAATTATAAAAGAGCTTCCGGCTAAGAAGCAGAGCTTGTTTTTTTCAGCCACTATGCCAAATGAAATAAAGAACTTGGCAAATAAATTCTTAACAAATCATAAAGAAATAAGTATAGCATTAAGCAAGCCTGCAGAGGGAATATTGCAAGGTGCCTATTTGGTTTATGATTCAGATAAAATAAAACTAACCCAAAGCTTATTAAAAGGAAAAGATTTAAAAAGCGTAATAATATTCTCACAAACCAAGAAAAATGTAAAGCAATTAGAAAAGGAATTATGTGCTATAGGTATTAATGCACAAAGTTTGCATGCAGATTTAGATCAATCTAAAAGAGAAGAAGTTTTGCGAAATTTTAAGAACAACAATTTTAATGTAATGGTAGCCACAGACATTGTAGCGCGTGGTATTGACATTGAGAATATTGATTTAGTTATTAATTATGAAGTGCCAAAAGATGCAGAAGATTATGTGCATAGAGTAGGGCGTACCGCAAGAGCAGCAAGCACTGGCGTGGCTTTAACCTTCATAAATCAATACGATGTCAAAGATTTTATGGATATAGAAAAATTGATTGGTAATGAGGTGAGAAAAATAGCCTTGCCGGCAATTATTGAATCAGCTCCTGAATACAAGGTCGTAAAATCCAAATCAACGTTTAAAGGGAAATCAAAATTTAAGGGCAAAAGAAAATCAGGTTATAACAAAAAAAGGAGCCAATAAATTGACTCCTTTTTTCTTTTAAATAGTAAATCCTTAATTAGACTTTACAATTTTCATTTTTGCCGTTTTTTCTTCTTGTCTTATTTCAGCTACATATACCCCTGGGTTTAGCTTAGTTCCAAATGTATCTTCATATCCCGGCATTAATTTTTCATTTCTGTAAACTTCTCTTCCTGTTAAATCATAAACCACTAAAGTAGCAGCAACGTCTATCTCATCACTTGAGTAAGTAATGCTTACAGAATTATCAAATGGATTAGGATAAGCAACTGCATCTAAATCTACATTTTCTGCCAATGAATAAGTTCTAATGGTAGATGGAGTAACTATAGAGCAAGTATCACCCGTATTAAGCGGAGTAAACTGGCCGTTTATTCTTCCATAACATAATATCCAATACTTGGTGCTTGGCTGCATCAAAGGAACTTGATTAAACCTTAACGTTCTGAATGCATTATTTTTGAATACAGAATCCAGCAAATTGGTGCATAATGAATCGGTGTAAATACTAAAGGCATATGCATCAGCTGAAGCTTTCGGGTTAACAATTTCCTTAGCTTCTTCACATGTTACTTTAACTGCACCAGGTCCTAAAACTTGGTTACATCTATTTGCTTCTAATTTAATGGTATTGGTAGTGAAAGATGCCGGTGTAACAACAAAACAAGTGTCACCATAATTACTCCACTGACTAGCAATTTTCCCTCTTACTATAAACCAATATTTGGTATTGGTTTGCATGCCTGCAACGTCTCTAAAAAATAATACTCTATTAATGTTGTTTTTTTCAACAGTCGCTAACAAGTTTGTACAAGCTGCATCTGTGTATACATTAAACTCATACGCTTCAGCTGTTCCGCCACCACCAACGAGTGTAATTTTTTGAGCTTTCACTTTTGGTAAATCAACAATAGTTCTGTTGCAATGCCATGGCATCAGTTTAATTGTGTTCATTCCTTGCCCCTGACTATTTAAAATTCCAATTTGGCAAGTATATCCCCAGCAACCTGGTTCGCCATCAACCAATAGTCTCACTCTCACACTGTAAGTGGCACCGGGTGATAATGCAGGTGTTACATCAGAAAGCGTAATGGTTTCATCAAGACTGGTATAATATATGGTGTCATTAGTTGAGTCATTAACAAACTCCCAGTTAAAATCTTCAAATCCGATGCTGGGGTTAGTGCTAATTTGATCGGTTAGCCAATAATTATATTTGTTACAATCTGCAAGCTTAACACCTCTTGGCCATATTTTTCTTACGTATACAGAATCTGTTGTTTTGACACATCCGGTTGCACCGGTAACCGTAACATCATAGTATCCGGTTTTTAATGATGATATAGCTTGTGTAGTACTTCCATCAGACCAAAGGTAGCTCACCCCATCACCGGCATCCAATGTTAATGAAAAAGGAATACACTGAATTAATGGTGCATTAGCCGAAATTACCGGATCGAATTCTTGAATGGTTACTGATGCACTACCTGTACAACCTGTAGTTAGATCTTCATAATTCAAGTAATACGTTGCAGGAAAGCTAGATAGAATAGCCATTGGCGAAAGAATAGTGGTATCGCTTATGTCAGGATTTGCACTCCAGTAAAAAATATCTGGATAAATTGGCGCCATGGAAGGAGTGTCCCAAGCGTTTACATCACTTACATCTCCATCGTAACCGTTTCCTGTTAAATCGGCAGTGGTAGTTCCTGTACCTTCATCAAATCTATAATAAGCCATTAAACCAGCTGATGCTGGATCAACCACTTTATTCATGTCTGCTTGAATTTCGGATTGAGTTCGAGCAACACTCCAAATTCTAACTTCATCAATTTTTCCATCAAACTCATATCCCGGGCAGCCAAAACCACCACAATCACCAATTCTCATAGTGGTATCTGAATACAAATCACCAGCTCTAAGTGCCGATGCATCTAACACACCATCTACGTAAATACTTGCCATACCAGTTGCACTGTTATATGTTGCAGCAATGTGATGCCAGTTACCATCATTAACACTAGTACTACTAAACAAGTACCCTCCACCTACATCACCAACCCAAAAACCAACTTTTTTCGGAGTAGATGCATTTAAGTTTAATGAGTATCCCTTAGCACCGGGACCTAAAGAAGTAATTATATCACCTCTGTTTGGAATTACCATTGTAGTGTTGATCCATGCTGACAAAGTAATGTCAGTTCCAGGATTAAGTTTTTGACTTACATTTACGTAATCATCCACCCCGTCACAATCAATGCCGTTTCCGGCACTACTAACCATTCCATTTAATTGAATGGTATCACCCACACAAGCGTAGTTAACGGCTGCTGTCGCAGAGCCGGTACAATTAGTTTGTGCCTGCGCATAAAATGCAAACACGCTGAGTAGTAATGTTAAGGCTGTAAATTTCTGTTTCATAATAGTTATCAATTTAGGTATGTTATATTCAAAGTTTGCATAAGAATTCAATGGTATAATTAATTCTTTAAATTACACATTATAATATATCTATCCTTAAGCCTTTAAGAAGAGATATCAGCACTAATAAAATGTTAGGGGGTGGGTTTGTTACCGGCTAAGGTAAATATTTATTTAATTCTAGCAATGATTAATTGTGATGATAAATTATGGATAATCAAGTACTTAAAATGCACATACAGAACACGCGAAATCTGCCTATAGCATTTGACTTACATTTATCAAAAGCCAGAGGTAGAAGGCCTTTGGTTGTTTTTTGTCATGGTTTTAAAGGTTTTAAAGACTGGGGTTCATTTAATTACATTGCAAAATGCTTTGCCAATGCAGAAATGCATTTTTTGAAGTTTAATTTTAGTGGAAATGGCACAACACCCAATGATCTACTCAATTTCGCAGATGTAGATGCTTTTGGGAATAATAATTTTAGCAAAGAGCTAGAGGATTTAGATTGTGTTTTAAATTGGGTGGAAAGTGATTTTGAAAAAACGGCTGGATGTAGTTTCAGTTCAATTACATTAATGGGGCATAGCAGAGGAGGAGGGATTGCAATATTGAAAGCTGCTAAAGACAGCAGAATTAAAAAACTGATAACCTGGGCGGCCGTTGCTGATTTTGAAAAAATGTTAGGTTCATATGATAATGAGCAGTGGAAACAAGATGGAGTTGTGTACATAAGAAATGCAAGAACAAATCAAAATATGCCATTGCATTACCAGTTGTATACTGATTTAATGGAAAACAAAGATGACTTAAATATTATTCGTGCTGCTAAAATTGTTTCTGCGCCCTGGTTAATTGTACATGCTAAAGATGATGCTGTAGTTCCATTAAGTGAGGCAGAAAAATTAAATGACGCAAGTACACACGGTAATTTACAAATAATCGCAGGTGGAGCACATACTTTTGGTGGAGTACATCCGTTTAATGAATCACACATTTCTGAATATTTACAAGAAGCCATCAGTAAATCCATTAAATTTATTACATTAAGCAACAATAATGAGTAGTAGTAGCGAAAATAAGAAACCACGTGGGTTTGATGGTGCTAAACGAAAAGCAGAATCATTTGCCGGAGACAAAGGCAAAACAAAAAAGCTTATTAGAGAAGCAATAGATAAAGCCAAGAAAAATAAAGGAAGTCTTGGTAAAGTGTGGGTTGAATTGCAAGCATTAATTAGATTGCTTAAAGCCTGGTTGATTGGAAAATATAAAACACCTTGGAAAACAATAGTGTTCTCAAGCGCAGCGCTAATATATTTTGTGAATCCATTAGATTTATTGCCGGATTTTATTCCCGTTTTGGGATTTTTAGATGATGCATCTGTAATTGCTTTTGTGATTAGTTCTGTGCGTACAGATATTAAAGATTTTTTAAATTGGGAAAAGAAAGAGGAGGGTATTGTAGACGTAGAAATAATAGAAGAAACAGATATTAAAATTGATAAAACAAGTTAATATGAAAACAACAGGAATAAAAGTTTTGGTTTTTATAATGGTGGCCTTAATGGCTGATACCGGTTTTGCTCAGAGCGATACTCATCTTTCAGGTAAAGCGAAGTGGATGGATTTTTGGGTTGGTAGTTGGAATTTGACCTGGAAAGACAAAGATGGAAATGTAGAACGAGGCATAAATGAAGTAGAGAAGACCTTAGATGGAAATGTAATACAAGAAAATTTTAAAGCCTTAAGTGGCGCAAACGCAGGTTTTACCGGTAAAAGCTGGACAGTTTTTAATGTAAAGAACAATTCTTTTAATCAGACTTGGGTGGATAATAATGGTTCGTATTTAGATTTTACATTTACAATGGATGCTGATAAAAGAGTTTTTAAGAGAACCACAAAAGACAAAGACGGAAATACCGTTTATCAGCGTATGGTATTCTACAATGTTGAAGTAAATGATTTCGACTGGAACTGGGAATCTTCTAAGGATGGAACTACCTGGAACTTATTATGGAAAATACACTATGAAAGAATTTTAGCTCCGGCTAGATAGTAAGCTCCAATTATTCTTTAACTCAACTAATATATTCGATAAGAGTAGGTACGAATAGTATCTCTTTTATTTACATTTGCTCTACACTTAAAATTTAGAATTATGTTACATGCACATTCAGGATTAAGATGGTTGGTACTCTTTTTCTTAGTACTTGTTATAGTAAAATCGGTTTCAGGCTGGCTGGGAAAAAAGGAGTTCAATAAATCGGATAACCTTTTAGCTGTATTGCTATTGGTCTTTACCCATGTTCAGCTTCTGGTTGGTTTGGGAGTTTACTTTATGAATGGATGGGTAAACCTTTTTAGCGATATGGGTTCTACGATGAAAGATGCTACGCTTAGGTTTTGGACTGTGGAGCATTTAGTAATTATGTTAATAGCTGTTGCATTAATAACTGTAGGAAGGGTTATATCTAAAAAAGCTGATACTGATGTTTTAAAACATAAAAAAGGAGCTATGTATTATATTATTGCTTTGTTATTGATTTTATGGGCAGGGGTTTTTAAGCCTTATGCATTGGGCAGAGGCTGGATATAATATAAGTTCATAATCAATTAATTTGATTAAGACCAAAAAAAATACCGAACCATTTTGGTTCGGTATTTTTGTTTTTAAAAGAATCTAGTTGTACTAGTTAACAATTAATTTAGAGTTTTTAATTCCACTATTGTTTTCAACCTGTATAATGTAAGCACCCGCTTCAAATAGATTTACATCAATTTCTGTTTTGTAAGTATTTGCCGGGCTGTTAACTTCTTCGGTATATACCGTTCTTCCCAGTGCATCTAAAATTGTTATTGTAGCATCCTTAGCTTGTAAATTACCAAGCGAAATGTGCACCATATCAGTTGCAGGGTTAGGATATACATTAATGTTTGCCAAGCCGGCATTGTCATCAATACTTGTAAATGTTGAAACACCAATATCATCCAATGCAAGGTCACTCATCCAGCCATTACCCGTAATTCCTCTAAAACGTACGTTAATAATTTGTCCAGAATAAGGATTTAAATCAACACTGCCGGGTAACCATTGGTCATTAAAATTACCTGATACTGCAGGTATAACATCGTTAACCCAAACGCCATTAGATAAAATATCCACATGCAATTCACCCATATCATTTCCATACATGTGGTACCAGTAACGGAAAAAGAGGTTGCTTGCATT
>JABDLV010000005.1 GCA_013001815.1 Bacteroidia bacterium | reverse complement strand
TAAACAGTTTAGAAATTAATACTTCTGAATTTGCAAAAGGAGTTTACTTTATTGAAGTGGCGGCTGATGGGAAATCTTATGTTTCTAAAGTGATAAAAAAGTAATTCTTTTTAAAACACCCCCTAACCCCCTCAAGGGGGGAAGCTGTGGTGCTGGTCCATCGTTCTTTTATAACATTAGCCGTTGGCGTGCTGCCTTGCGAGATGCCTGCCAAACAGCCATTATCTGTTTATGTTAAAACAATTTTATCGCTAAATTCAGAAAATATAATAGAAAGCAGACATCCAGTTTATTAAGATTAACAAAAATGGAATTGAAGACATCCGATCAAGGTGCAATAAAAACCGCAAGCCCTAAATACTGGGTTGGGTTAACCCTAACCTATCTGATCATTGCAACTGTTCTCCTTATATGTGCTTGGGATCTCTCTTGGTGGCAAGGATGGTTGTATTTAATATTGTTCTTGGTAATTGGAATAGGTTCACGGGCTTTGGCCGAAAAAAGGCACCCCGGATTAATGGCAGAACGAAGCAAGTTCGGAAAAGATCAAAACGTGAAGCCTTGGGATAAGGTACTTGCTCCTTTAATGGCAATTAGTTTATCCTTTCCATTATTTATTGTAGCCGGACTCGATCATCACTTTGGATGGTCGCCTGAATTTCCGATATGGCTCAACATACTTGGCTTCATACTGATTATAACCGGATATACTTTTGCTTCATGGGCGATAATAGAGAACCGCTTCTTTTCAACCATGACACGTATTCAGTTGGACCGTGGGCATGTGGTATGTGACAGCGGACCATATAAGATAGTAAGGCATCCGGGTTATGCCGGAAATGTTTTGGCACTGCCGGGCATTGTGTTGGCCTTAAGTTCTGTTTGGACAATCATTCCGGTAACAGCTGCACTGATCATTTCAGTGATAAGAACCAAGCTGGAGGATAAAACCTTACAAGAAGAATTGACGGGTTACAAAAAATATGTGCATAGTGTGCGTTACCGTTTAATACCGGGTGTCTTCTGAGGATCATATTACCATGATACAATGTGGTACAGATGGCAATTTCATTCCTTTTACTAAAGATCTTATAATTTTCCTTACTTTCATTTTTTCAATTTTAAACCATTAAATTTCGAAGCTATGCGTAATTTTTCATTCCTATTAATTGCCTTATTTCTTTTTTCTTGTCAGCAACCCAAAGAGGTGCAGATAGAACAATACAGTATTGAACAGTTTTATAAAAATATAGCTATTGGTGGCGGTGCCATTTCTGCAGATGATAGTAAATTACTGGTACACAGCAATGAGTCAGGCATTTACAATGCCTATGAAATAGACATTGCAAGCAAAGAAAAAACGCAGCTGACTAATTCAACCAATGAGTCATACTTTTCCCGGTCCTATTTTCCAAATGACAATCGTTTTATTTATTCTTTTGATGAAGGCGGAAATGAAAATTACAAAGTGTACATGCAATCTCCTGATGGAGAAAAAACGTCTTTAACACCCGAAGACAGCGTGAGAAATAGTTTTTGGGGTTGGAGCCAGGATTTAAAAAGCATGTTTTTAGGTTCGAACAAACGCGATGCAAAGTTTATGGATTTGTATGAGCTGGCAATAGAAGACATAGATAATGGCAACATAAATTCTACACTGCTTTATCAGAACAATGATGGCTTGGATGTAGGTACCATATCACCAAACAAGCGTTACTTTGTATTAACACAGGCACTAACCAGTGCAAACGGCAAAATGTTTTTGTACGACAATGAAACAAAAGAAAAAACAGATATCAGCGAACATGAAGGAGATGCTACTTATTCGCCACAATTTATTACCAATGATAACAAAACACTGTTTTACACAACTGACGAGAATTCAGACTTTGTGTACCTGGCCAAACGCGATTTAGAAAGCGGTACCGTAGAAAAAGTATTTGAATCGGATTGGGATGTATGGTATGCCTATGACTCTTGGAATGAAAAGTACCGTGTAATTGGTATCAATGAAGATTCAAAAACAGCGGTTAAAATATTTAATCAAGAAACAGGTAAAGAATTAGAGCTTCCAAGCATAGATGGTGGCAGTATTTCTTCTGTTCGCATTTCCAGAAGTGAAAAATTGGCTCGTTTACGAGTGAGTACTTCTGCTTCGCCAAGCAATATGTATGTGTACAATTTTGAAAGCGGTGACTTAAGTAAACTAACCAATACGGTGAATCCGGAAATAGACACAGAAAACCTGGTAGAAGGAAAAGTAGTGCGTTATAAATCATTTGATGGATTAGAAATTCCTGCGGTATACTACCAACCGAAACAAGCCAGTAAAACAAATAAGGTGCCTGCTTTGGTTTGGGTGCATGGTGGTCCGGGTGGGCAATCGCGTTTAAGTTATTTTGCTTTGATACAATACTTGGTGAACCATGGCTACGCCATTTTAGCGGTGAACAACAGAGGTAGCAGTGGTTACGGAAAAGAGTTTAATCATATGGATGATCAAAACCACGGGGACGCAGATTTGAAAGATTGCATAGCGGGTAAAACCTATTTTGAATCAACGGGTGTGATAGACATGGACAAGGTTGGTATCATTGGCGGTTCTTATGGTGGCTACATGACAATGGCTGCCCTTTGTTTTGCACCTGAAGAATTTGATGTCGGGGTAAATATTTTTGGCGTTACCAATTGGTTAAGAACATTGAAATCCATTCCGCCTTATTGGGAAAGTTTTAGAGCAGCACTATATGATGAAATGGGTGATCCTACTACTGAAGATTCGGTACGTTTATATAATATTTCACCGGTGTTTCATGGAGATAAGGTTACCAAACCTCTAATGGTACTGCAAGGTGCCAATGATGTACGTGTGTTGCAGGTTGAGTCGGATGATATTGTAAATGCCGTTAAAGAGAATGGTGTTCCGGTTGAGTATGTTGTTTTTCCTGATGAAGGCCATGGCTTTCTGAAAAAAGAAAACGAAATAAAAGGCTACGGACAGATTAAAACATTTTTAGATCAGTATTTAAAAGGAGAGACGGGCGAAGAAAAGGCTGCGGAGTAGTTTTTAAAATATATAAAAACTGGTTCATTAATAAACACCCCTCCATCCCCTCAAGGGGGAAGATGGTGATGTATCTTCAAAATATAAAACTCTAGATTAAACCACCCCTTCATCCCCTCCTTGAAAAAAGGAGGGGCGAATCCACACACCCGCTCCCCTTTTTGCAAGGGGAGCTGTCCGAAGGACTGAGGGGTCCGTGTTCTGTAGCAAAAATATTGCTCACCCCAGGCTAGTACATTGTTTCTTTATTTCATTAAATTGGTGTAAAAATGTTTTTATTACATTCGTATGCATAGCTTCATCATGTATAAAATTCTATTCTTCTTTTCTTTTTTTCTTTTTTATAGCTGCCAGGCACAGCAAAACAAAGCATTGGATAATAGCCATACAGAATTAGTTATTGAAGCGAACATAGATTACCATCCTACTGAACTTCCTATTCTTTTAGAAAAGCTAAGCAAAGAGCAAATTGCTTTCATTACTAAACTAACTGATGCAGATACTTCTTCGTATTATATAGAAAGCAGACCGGTAGTATTTCAAGTTGTACAAGCGGTTAATGATGATAATCAAACAAGATGGACACGTAGAATAAACCAAGCAACGGATGTAATGATTTATGCTTTAGGCGAAGTAAAAGATTCTGTACTTGTAGATTATGGCTGGATAGAAAATGAACATGGGGAAACGGTATGGAAAATGGAATATCATTTAACAGAATATGCAGGTGGAGATAAACGAAACAGAAAACAAGTAGAAAAATTTGTTTTAAGTCCTGGCAGCTACACCTTAAAATATGTGACAAACCATAGCCATGCAACAGATAATTGGGAAGGAAATATACCGGAGAATGTTTTTAATTATGGGATTACTGTATTTAATACAAAAGCAATAGAAAAAATACAAAAGGAGTTTGAGTGAGGGTTGCTACATAATATTCGTTCATTTTTCATGGCTACAAACACCCCCTAACCCCCTCAAGGGGGAAGCTGGTTGGTGCATCTAAATCGCCTTGCATTTCTTTGTTATTTTCATTTAGACCTAATAGAATTTATCTTTTTCTCAGACAGTAGCTAAACATTTTGTATTTTAATGCTTTATTACTTTTACTCTTTAACCCCTTAAATTGATTTTATGAAAAACCTAACAAGCTCCTACAAGTCTATTCTTTTAGCTCTATCTATTTTACTATTAATTACAAGTGGTGATCTATTTGCACAAGGACAAGGAAACGGAAATTCTAATGCTTCCTGGAATACTATTATAAATCAGGCTCCCTGGGCTGCCCGTGCAGGTTTGCAGGTAGTTGAATTGAACAATGAATTCATATTGATGGGTGGACGCACTCCACTAAATCCTGCTGTTGCCGGCTTTCCGGGTGCAAGTATAATTTGGAATGATGTTTGGAAAAGTTCTGACTACGGACAAACCTGGTTACCGATTGTTGCACCTAATACTCCGGGTCACTGGCCTGAACGTGCATATTTTCAGGCAGTGAAAAAAGGAAACAAAGTTTTTGTTATGGGTGGTCAAAATTTTCAATTGATACCAAATCCCGATCCCTTTGGTCCTCCTTTTATTTCGCAATCGGTTTTTTACAATGATGTATGGAGCAGTACAGATGGTATCAGCTGGGTAGAAGAAACAGATTCTGCCAAATGGCAAGGCAGAGCCGGATTGAGTGCAATAAAATTTAAAGGAAAATTATTTGTAATGGGCGGATCATTTAATGATGACCCGGCTGTTATTGGTGGACCACCTACCCGTGTTTATTTTAATGATGTTTACAGTTCAAAAGATGGCAGTAATTGGACATGTGAAACCGACTCTGCACCTTGGGCACCACGTGAAGGTGCAGCACTGGCTGTTAAAAATGGCAAATTGTATTTGTTTGGTGGTGAAGATGGTTTTACTTGCATACCGGGACTGCGCTGCCCGCCATATTACAATGATGTTTGGAGCACAAAAGATGGTAAAAATTGGAAATTGGTAAAAGATGAAGCAGAGTGGCCATCCAGACCGGGACATCGAGTAGAAAAAATGAGAAACCAGTTTGTTTTATTTGGTGGCTTTGGCTTAAGTACCGACCCCACTGATCCTTTTGCACCATCTAACCCGGTAGATATGTGGCGAAGTAAAAATGGTAAAAAATGGAAGGAAATAAACAATGCACCATGGAATGCTGCAGGACCGGAAGATGTGAAATATGACTTTGCCAGTTTGGTTGCAAGAGGCGGTCCAAATACTTCGGGACCTACGATATATACTTTTGGTGGTGACAGAGAGACATTTGACTTTGCAGATTCGTTAAATTATTTAAATATAGATAATGATGTTTGGAGTTATAGTGCTACAAACAGCCATCGCCTCATGGAAAACAATAATGAGGATCAAAATAAACTTTTAAGTGCAACTAAAATTGCGCCTAACCCACTCTACCATTCAAGTACTTTGTCTTTTCATTTAAAACAAGGTGAACATGTTACTATAACTATTTATAACATGCTTGGCATGGAAGTTAAAACACTTGCAAATACTTACTTTCCTGCAGGTCATCATTCGTTAACCTGGCAAGGAGATAACAATAATGGTGTTAAATTACCAAGTGGATTTTATGTAATCCGATTGACAGCTGGTGATATAGAAGAGACACAAAAAATATTGATAAGCAGATAATTATTATAATCATGAAACTATACCGATCTTTTATAGCAAGCCTATTGTTTAGTCTTGTTTGCAGCATAGGCTTTGCGCAAAACACCTTCAATTATTATCCAACTGAACTGGGTGATGAACCTTTAATCATATTGGAGTACCAAATGATGGAACCTCAGGATGACTTCACTAAATCTCAACTGAAAGATTGCAAGTTCAGAAATGAAAAAGCAAAAATGGCCAATGAACAATTGCAAGTGGCAGCAAAAGAATATCCCTTTGAATACATTATTGCAAAGCGCTCTGCATTGGACAGTTTAAAAGAAAAGGGTTATCGATTGGTATTGGAAAATGACATGATGAAAAAACAAGATAATCCCGAGAAATATTTAAAGGGTAATAATGCAAATGACGTGGGTGATATGTACATACTTAACATGGAAAATGGAGACAAGTACTTTTTATTCCAAATCAGTCAGAGCTACGTGTTTTTCTCTAAGGGCGTTATGAAAAAATTCATCAAACAAGTAAAGCGGGAATTGTATTGATTTTCTTTTTTTTCAGCTCTATTGTTCCGGAATATTTGTTCAATACTTGTTAAAGCATATAAAGATGCTTTAGATCATATTTTTTGAAAATCATTTTGCTTTATTTTATTCAAAATTAAAACTGAAATAATATGAAATCTATTTTATCTCTTTTCGTAGTGTATATCCTTGCATCAAATTCTATATTAAATGCACAAATAACAATGACTCAAGGAGATGCTCCTTTAGCCGGTGAATCTTGGATTGAGTTTTTAGATGATCGCTCTGGTGTACACAGCATTGGCCCCGCAGGAATGAATCAAACATGGGATTATTCCACAAATTTTGTAGTGCAAGACACAGACTATGTAAGCTTTGTTTCTCCTTCTACGTTAATGCCTCCGCTTAACACCTACTTTCCCACTTCTAACCTGGCCTTTGAGGACCCCTTGGATTCTTCTGTAACGTATTTAAAGATTATTTCAAATGGCATCTTTGCCGATGGATCTTATTTATACGCAAATTCAGGCCCTGTAGGAACAATTGATTTTGATCCTGACCTACTATTTGTGCCGTTTCCATTTACCTACAACGATATGCGGAGTCACACCTCTAAGTTTGAATTAGTAGAATATGATTCCACTATCAATGCAACATTAATGCTTAAGTTTTATAATGTTTCTAACTTTTTTGCAGATGGATATGGTTCTTTAACTACACCACATAGCACTGTATCGAATGTATTAAGAATTAGAAACCTTACCAGATCTGTTGACAGCGTCTTTATTGATACAGTCGGAATAGGTAATTTTATGTTTCTAAGTACTTCCGGTTTTGATACAAGTATTAGCTATCAACATTTACAAAATGGAGATCCTGCCATTGTTTTTACTTTGGAAGTTGAAGCGGATGATGCAACCGTTGAAGAAGCATATTATGCCACGGTTCTAACCACAGGCATACAGCAAGCAGAACCATCAAACAGCACAAAAGTGTATCCAAACCCTGCCCTAGATGATGTTATTCATATTCAAATACAACATAAAAATGCTAACCTGCTTAAAATATATGATTTGAATGGAAAAGAGGTGTATACTACTAATGTTAAAAACGTTCAAGATTTAAAATTACAACTTAACCTGGTGGCCGGTACTTATCTCTATAAACTATTTAGCTTGAGTGGGGATATGTTAGATTCAGGTAGATTTATAAAAGGAAAATAAAGAGCTGAGCAGCTACTTTATTATTTTTTATTAATAGATAAGCATTAAATTTGTTAGCACGCTATTATTCCCTTCAGAGTGAGAGTATAGAGGCTTAATTATCTCTTAAATTTAGTTTCTCATTTAGTGGTTATTATCTTGTTTTAAGCGAATAGTAAACATACCTTCATAGTTAATTAATAACAGTGTAATTACAGCATATGTGCTTTTCTGCCGGTGCAAGTTTTGGTGCAAGTGTATTAATTGGGGCAATAGGTGTTGCAGCGGTTAAGAAAGCAAGCACACCGGCTCAAAAAAAGTTTGCACTCATTCCTATATTCTTTTCCATTCAACAATTTTCTGAGGGCTTAACCTGGCTGGCACTATCCAATCCTGAAAATACTTTAATGGCTAACTGGTTGCCGGGTTCAATGCACTTTTTTTTATTTTTTGCATGGATGTTATGGCCGGTACTTGTCCCTTATGTAATAATGGTACTGGAAACGGATGTAAAAAGAATAAAATTATTAAAAAGTCAATTGGCTATTGGTGCTTTGGTGTCATTGACCCTGGCCTATGTACTTATTTTTCACAATGTAAGTGCTACAATCAGTGAGTATCACATACTTTACAAATCAGATATTAACCATCCCTTAAAATGGGCATTTAGCATATTCTATGTGGCACCAACTGTATTTTCTTGTTTCATATCCAGTATAAAACGAATGCATTTTTTAGGCATCATTAATTTAACATCCTATTTATTTACAGTAATAGCGTTTAGCATGACCGTTACTTCAGTGTGGTGTTTTTTCGCAGCAATATCAAGCGCAGTGGTACTGGTAATTATTTATGATTTACAAAAACAAAGTCCACAAGTTCAAATAATAAGTAATTAGTAGTAACATTTGAAATACTGTTTTGGTCCTTTGTTCTTTTATAGCAATAACAGTTGGTTAAATTCATTGTCTTATTCCTGCCATTAGCAATTGAATGATTTACCAACTAAAATTTTTTTAATTATATTTAAGATAAATTCTTATTAATTATTTGATATTAATAAATGGAAAAACAAAAACACGGCATACCGGCTTTAATTTCTTTTTTTATTCCCGGTCTTGGTCAAATCATAAAAGGTGATGTTTTAAAAGGTATACTTATTTGGGTAATTGGTGGTGTGCTTACTTTCTTGCTTTGGTGGACCTTTATTGTACCTTTTATCATTTGGGCCTGGAATATTTACGATGCATATAACGCAAATTGAATTCTGCCATACTGAACCATTCTTTATTTAAAAAATGCAAGTAAAAACAGCAGAGATTTGGCTTAGTCTAATGGTTTGAAAATAAGTTTGTAGCTTGGCGTATTGTACAACAAATTAGTGGATGAAAACTGCACTTAAACTTATTTTAGCTTTGATGATTATAGCATTACTGATTATAAGCGGGCTTTACTTTATTCCGCCTAAGGAAGAAGTCCCTGCTTATGCATTTCCTGAAGAAAAGACCGAAGATTACTTAACCAATAAAGTAGGTTGGTATGAAACAGCTGAAAGAAAAGCATACCAAATTACCTGGGGCGCCAAACAGGGTTTGCAGTTAAATTATTTTGATACGTTAAGAAGCAATCTTAAAAGCATACCGCTAACACCTATAGATGAAAACACTTATGACACCAATGGAAATTTAGAAGATGCAGAAGCAGTTTTTAGTTTAACTGATACAGACTCTGTGATTACACTTCAATTAAACACATCTAAAACTAGCTTTACTGCCACAAAAAAAGACAGTTTATACTACCTACAAAAAGAGATTGAATATTATAATGGCGATATAAAATTAAGCGGACTATTACTCTTACCTTTTCAAAGCAACCCTTCTGTCGCAATTGTATTTATACATGGTTCAGGAGTAAGTGACAGAGATAATTTTTGGTACATGTATCAGGCAGATTACCTGGCAAAGAAAGGATTTGTTGTTTTGTTACCGGATAAGCGAGGTTGTGGCAAATCTATGGGCGAATGGCATACAGCTTCTTTTAATGATTTTGCGAATGACACAAAAGCAGCCGTAGATTATTTAAAGAATGATACTATTCTATCGCCAAAAAATATTGGTGTATTGGG
Organism: Bacteroidia bacterium; assembly: GCA_013001815.1. Taxonomy (GTDB): domain Bacteria; phylum Bacteroidota; class Bacteroidia; order AKYH767-A; family OLB10; genus JABDLV01. The sequence goes on along the minus strand of JABDLV010000005.1, from coordinate 4,122 downwards.
TTTAAGTCAGGGCAGTTGGATTAGTCATTTAGTAAATAATGACGGTAATGATCTAAGCTTTATAGTTGACGTAGTTGGCTCTACTACCACACCCAACGAACAACTAAAATTTGAATTAAAAAATGATTTAAAAAGCAGTGGCACCCCCGGGTTTATTGCAAAGCCTTTATCCGGTTTAATTGGAAAGCGCGTAAAGGGAAAAAGAAAAATATGGTGGGAAAAAAATGGGGAGTTTGATCCAAAACCTTTTATGGCTAAAACAAGCATTCCAATCTTAAAAATACTTGCAGCCGAGGATAAAAATGTACCTAGTTCTATATGTTTAAAAGAGCTGGACCAATTAATTACTGAAAATCCTGAAATACCTATAACGGTGAAAACCTTTGCCAATACCGGACATGCGCTTATGAATGAAGAAACCGGTTGGGTTTTAACTGCATATTTAGATTATGTGGTAAAGTGGGTAAGCTCAAACAGCAATTGAGTTATTAGTATACGGCCCGGCTGTTCCATCGTTCCTTTAAAAAAATAGTTCTTGCACCCTACTCTTCCAAGTGTTTTTCATAGTAGAATTAATTATATTTAGAGTATACTATTCATCACGATGAAAAAGAAATTTTCTGACTGTAAGATCCCGTCTGAGGGAGAAAATTCCAACTCTATCCTGCAGGAAATAAAACAGATGAAGCAGGAGGATGTTGACTGGATGCATGGCAAGGTTTGGAGCATGGTCTATTATGTGGATGAAGAACACGATAATCTGCTAAAAGCTGCAAGTAGCGAACTTTTCAGTGCAAATTATCTGAATCCACTGGCATTTAAAAGTCTCCACCGGATGGAACAGGAAGTTGTACACATGACTGCACAAATGCTCCATGGGGATGAACACTCGGTTGGAGTGATGTCGACAGGCGGTACCGAAAGTATTTTGCTTGCTGCGTTATCTTACGTACAACGAGCAAGAAAACTTCATCCTAAAATAACGAAACCCGAAGTAGTTGCTCCTGCTACAATACATCCTGCATTTGATAAAGCAGCCCTCTTTTTTGGATTTCAATTGCGAAAAGCCCCTGTGGATGAAAACCAGTGCGTGATACTTTCAGATTTCGAAGAACTCATCAATGAAAATACAATTCTCATTACCGTATCGGCCCCCAGTTATCCAAATGGTGTGATGGACCCTGTTGAGGCAGTTAGCAAAATTGCTTTGCGTCATCAGCTTCCATTTCATGTAGATGCCTGCATTGGGGGTTTTATGTTACCCTGGGTAGAAAAACTGGGATACGAAATACCACCCTGGGATTACAGAGTACCAGGTGTAACATCTATTTCTGCTGATGTACATAAGTTTGGTTATGCTGCAAAAGGTGCTTCTGTTCTCACTTACAAAAACATGGATTTTCTCCATTATCAGTTTGTGGTGACAACAGATTTTCCCGGAGGTATTTACATATCACCGACCTTGTTGGGAACACGTGCCGGTGGTCCAATTGCAGCAGCATGGGCCGGCATGAAACATATGGGAGAAAAGGGTTATATGTCAATGGCAAAAAGATTAATGGATGGAGCACAAAAACTTCGCACAGAACTTCCTTCCATCACCGGAATAAGTATTGTAGGTAACCCATGCATGAACATAATATCATACACAACAATAAATAATGATCCGGATATTTTTGTAATCGCGGATCAATTGGAAGAGAAAGGCTGGATGATTGACCGGCAACAATTTCCGGATTGCATACACCTTACCATCCTTCCTATCAATGTGGATATGATAGATCAATATTTGATTGATTTGAAAAAAGCCGTAGTGTTTGCCAGAGAACACCATGAAGCAACAGCCAAAGGAAATGCATCTTTTTATGGATTGATGGCAAGAATTCCATTCAGAGGAATGGTAGAAGATTCAGTAAAAAAAGTAATGGAAGAAATGTATGGAGCAGATGAGACAAGCGAGACGAAAGGAATTGAAAACAATGATGACGAAATAATTCAAATCCCCGCATGGATGAGAATTTTAAATAGATTTCTTTCGGCCTGGACAAGATGGAAAAAGAGTTTTGGAAGTAAAAAATAATCTACAATAGAACAAACTTGCTTTAGCAAATACTGATCAAAGACAACACAAACCTCAATACCAATGGACAAAGTATTTGTAACAGGTGCAAACGGATTACTAGGCACAAACCTGGTGAAGATGCTTACTTCAAATGGTTATGCAGTTTGTGCATTGGTTCGCAATAAAAAAAGCTTTGTGTTATCTGATCTGCAGAACCTAACACTCATAGAAGGGGATTTGCTTGATTCAGAACGACTATCAGAACAAATAAAAGGCTGCAAGTATGTTGTACATATTGCCGCAAATACTTCACAAAACTTATTGAAACCCGAAGATTACTATTCTACTAATGTAACAGGTACTCAGAATACTATTAAGGCTTGCATAGATAACCAAGTCAAAAAACTGACTTACATTGGTACAGCAAATACGTTTGGCTATGGCAGTTTGCTAAACCCGGGAAATGAGTTGCAGCCAATGAAAAGCCCTTTTACAAAGTCGCTTTATGCATTAAGCAAATACCAAGCACAAGAATTTATAGACAAAGCTGCATCACAATTAAATATTACTACTATCAGTCCAACATTTATGATTGGTGCCTATGACACAAAACCAAGTTCGGGAAGAGTCATACTTAGGGCATTGAACAAGAACTTTATATTCTATCCATCAGGAGGTAAAAACTTTATACATGTTTCTGATGTTGCAATATCTATTATGAAAGCATTCGATTTGAAACAGTCGGGGGAAAAATTTATTCTTGGAAATGAAAATTTAAGCTATAAAGAATTTTATAAAAAAGTAGTGTTACTGAATAATCAAAAAACAACATTGCTTGCAATTCCCAATTTTTTCCTTAGCCTTATTGGTTTGATTGGAGATGTTTGCCGTTTATTTAAAACTAAAACAGCTATTTCTTCCGTAAACACAAAAATCTTGACAACGAATAGTTTTTATACCAACAAAAAAGCAAAGCAAGAATTAAAAATTGAGTTTACACCTATTGATAAAGCCATAACTGACTCATTGAATTACTTTAAAAAATACGCTCCTTAAACCATTTTTGACTTAATGGCTGTGTCTTCCACTTTGGCCCCAACCTTATGAGAATATTCCCGTTCTATTTTTCTTCGGTTTTTTAATATATACCAATTGGCAAACCAGGGCATGTACCTGGATACAAGACTGGTAATTTTTGTCAAACCCGAAATAGTAATATGTCCTTGTCTTTTTTTGATCATTCTACACACCCTGCCCGCTACATATTTGGGTGTGACTCTTTTTACATGTGTGCGTTCCGGCAAATACATCCATGAACCATCCACATTTAATATCATTTTTTCAGGATCATTTTTAATAAAACTTAAGTACGCTATGCCCACATGAATGCCCTGATCATATACCTCTACACGCAGTGCATCTGCCAAGCCAATTTGTGCCAGTTTAGAAATGGTATATGCAGAATTGTATGGAAAGCCTCTGAAGCCTGCAGCACTGCTTATAAAAATTAATTGCCCTTTGGTTTTTGCCAGTTCCGGAATAGCGCATTTGCACATATATGCCGAACCTATGCAATTGGTATCCATAAGCATTTTAAAATTTTCCGCTGCCATTTCTTCTACTGAACCACGGCTGGTGATGGCTGCATTATTTACCAGAATATCAAATTGTCCATACTCCTTAATTGCACAGTTAATTATTTGTTGGCACTGGTTGGGCTCTCGTATGTCTGCTCTGCAGATTCTGACTGTGCCTCCCGCCTTTCTTATTTCCTCAGCTGCTTGATTTAATTTTTGTTCATCCCTTCCGTTTAATACTACTTTAACTCCACATGCCGCCAGTTCTTGAGCAATGGCCTTTCCAACACCCATACTGGAACCTGTTATTACAGCAACCTTTCCATTTAAATTTTGAGTACTCATAATCCGGTTAATTGACACTTACCATTTAACAACTATTTTTCCCATTGATTTTCGCGATTCCAAAAATGCGTGCGCTTCACTTAATTGGTCTATCGTATATTCTCCTCCTACATGTGGCTTCAGCACACCTTGTTCCGT
>JABDLV010000004.1 GCA_013001815.1 Bacteroidia bacterium | reverse complement strand
CCATCCTTTGTTTATGGTTGAATATGCTTTTAAAAAAGCCAAAAAGTTAGGAAAGCAAACAGTGGTTATGGGTTGTGGAGTTGGGCCCTTGTTTAAGAAAATACATCAAAAATCCTTATTCAATATTTTAAAGTACACTGACTTGCTAATCCTAAGGGATAATCATTCTAAAGTATTATTGGAATCACTTTATAAGGGATTAAAGAATGAAATTCATGTAAGTTTAGATCCTGCTGTAATATGTATGTCAGAGTATTTAAATAGAAATTATTTTAATGAAAAGGATGAACCTTATATAGCTGTAAATTTAAGAGAGTTTCCATCAGAATATTCTAAGGAAGACATTGGAAAAAGGGTGAATGGTCAATTGCAAAGATTTACGCAACAGCTTTGCGATAAGTATTCTGAAAATAATATTCGATTAATTCCCATGCATTATTTTCATGTGGGTGGAGATGATAGAATATTTTTGAACTCTATTAAGCTAGACTTGGAATGTCAAAATTTATCGGTTCAAAACAAGCCATTAACACTTTTTGAAACCATGCATGTTTTTAAGAACGCAATGTTAAATGTTGGCATGCGGTTTCATTCTGTGGTATTTCAAACGATGTTAAATGGCAATAATATTATTCTTGATTATACAGAGCCGGATAAAGGAAAAATAGGAGGATTCATTTCTGATGTGGATGGTAATTCATTTTACCAAAACAGGTATATAAACTTGCAGAACATGGAAGCCTTGGATATTTCAATTACAGATGACATCAATGAGAACAAAAGCTTTGAGGTTGAGTTGAATAAATTGAAGGAAAAAACTGCAATCTATCATTCATTGGATAATTACTTATCATGAAAGTTGTACTTGTAAGTACATATGATGTAAAAGGTGGTGCAGCAATTGCTTGTAATCGCTTACAGCAGGCTTTAATAGGAAATGGCATTGATGCTAAAATGTTGGTTCAGTACAAAAGTTCTGAGCAAGATAAAGTAGTTTCTGTTGATGTGAACCGGCTAAACAGATTTACGAGTTTTTTAAAATTTGCCTGGGAGCGATTTGTTTTTAAAATGCAGGTTGGAAAAAAAGAAGACTTGTTCAAGTTTTCTTTAGCTAATGTTGGAAAGTCAATAAGTAATCATCCTTTAATCAAAGAAGCAGATATTATTCATCTGCATTGGACACAACAAGGTTTTTTATCAATTAGAGAACTAGAGAATTTGCAAAAGTTGAATAAGCCAATTGTGTGGACTTTACACGACATGTGGGCTTTTACAGGTGGTTGTCACTACAGTGAAGGATGCAAACATTTTGAGCAATCGTGTGGTAACTGCCACTTGTTAAAAAATAGTAGCGAAACTGATTTGTCAAGAAAAATTTGGAATAAGAAAAAGAAAGCATATAGCAATATTGAATTTGTTACTTGTAGCCAATGGTTGCGTGATGTAGCAAAAAGCAGCGGGCTTTTGAGTAGTTTTAATGTGACTGCCATTGCTAATCCAATCGATACAAATGTTTTTAGTTCCGAAAATGTAGATGGTTTGCTTTCTGATATAGATTCAAATAAAAAACTGATTTTATTTGGTGCGATGAATTTGAAAGATGAGCGAAAGGGATATACTTATTTCATTGATTGCTTGAAAAAACTGAAAAAAAATTATCCTGAATTATCAGAAAATATTGAATTGATAACATTTGGTAAGGCTGATGCCAGTAAGGACAAAGAATTACCATTTAAAATAAATTACTGCGGCTTTTTATCAGACCCTAAAGCCATTGCAGCAGTATACAGCAAAGCATCTGTTTTTATTCTTCCTTCTTTAGAAGACAATTTACCAAATACAGTAATGGAATCACTGGCATGTAATACACCTGTAGTTGCTTTTAACACTGGTGGAATTCCTGAAATGGTACAGCACAAGAAAATTGGTTACATAGCTAAATACAAATCGGCTGATGATTTAACCGAAGGAATGAAGTGGGTGCTAGAAGATGAGAGTAGATTCAAGCAACTATCAGAGAATGCAAGAGAATATGTTAAAGAAAACTATTCATTTAATTCAATTGCAACACATCATATTCAGCTTTACAACAAACTCAAAGAAGAAAATTAATTTCTATTTCTTTTTCTGTTTTTTTTCTGATAATGTTGGTTTTAATTCTTTACCAATTGCAAATACAAAAAAGAGTATTAACAGAATTGAAGATGCCAGTGAAATCTTTTCTCCGGTGTAATATGAATTAGGCCTGAATTTAAATTCTATAGTATGTTTACCACTTGGAATGTTGATTGCTCTAAGAATATAATTCACCCTTATATGTGGTTGAAGTTCGCCATCTATGTATGCATCCCATCCTTTTTCGTTATTGTAATACACTTCAGAGAATACAGCTAATCTATTTGAATTGGAATTGGATTGATAGCTGAGCATATTGGGTTTATATTCAGTAAGCGTTATTACATCACTAGTATCAGAATTTGGAGTAAAATTAGAAACATAGTCTTTAAACCGTTCATCAATGATTGCAGTATTAGCCGGAATAAAACTATTCAGTGCCTCCATTTCCTGGTCGGCATTTGCAACCATTTGAATATCATTCACAAACCAAGCATTACCCAGTGCACCCGGATTTCTTTGCGCTCTTGGTTGTCCACCTTGCTGAGGAGAAGTAATGAAATATTTTGTGTTCAGCATATTCAATACAGCCTGATTTCCTCGTCCTATATGCCTTTCTATCAATTCTTGATATCTCATAAGTTTTGCACCGTGATATCCTCCAATAGACTTATGAAAATAAGATGTTACAGCATCATTAAAAGGGTTATTCGTTAAATTGTAAACTCTGTAATGTGGATCCGTATCCTGCATTATTTGCAAATCAACCTGAGTAGGACGCACTTCAATATCATTTTGCTTTTTTTCTTGATAGTCAGCAGAAGAAACATATCTGGTACCTACTAATGCTAAATCAATTACAGCAAGTGAAAGTATAGCAGCAATAAAATATTCCTTTTTAACCTTGTTTTTATAGAAATACCAAATAGCACCAAAGCTCAGTGCAATAAAAAAGGCAGAACGTAAGGAGTCCATTTGTAACATGCTAGCTCTGTCTTCTCTAATGCTTGCTACTAGCCAGTCTGCAGATTGTCTTAATTGTTCATCACTTGGTCCAACAAAATCAAATAGAGTACTGCCAAGCAATGCAAATACCAAACAAATGCCACCCAATATATAAGTGGCCAGTTTTACCTTATTAAATGTTTCCTTACTAAACTTCTTTTGTGAAGTTATGTTTCTTAAACCCAGCATAGCCATAATTAAAACACAAATACCGGTAATGTGCAGTATCATGCTCACCGCCCTAAACTTATTATACATAGGAAAATAATCGAAAAACAAATAGGACAGCATAGTGAAATTATTACCCCATGAAAGCATTAGTGTGAGTATAATGGTTGCCAATAACCACCAACGTTCTGAGCTCTTAACGGTGAGCACCCCAATTAAAAATAAAAAGCAGATAACAGCACCAAAGTAAACAGGTCCTGCAGTACTGGGTTGATCACCCCAATACAAGGGTAGGGATTTTATAAATGATTTGGCTTGACCTGATGGAACACGATTAGAAATTAACTTTTCATAGGTTTCAGATTTTTCTCCCAGTTCTTCTTGACTTGAACCGCCATAGAACCCCGGAATTAATAATGTGAAACTTTCTAGTTTTCCATTACTCCATCCAAATGCATAATCTTTTTCTAAACCTGATTTTTTTTCTTTGGTTGTTAATTCAGACTCACCACGAATGGTTTCTTTCGAGTATTCATAGGTTGTCCAAAGCGCTGATGCATTTACTGCAAGCCCGAGAATTATAGCAACCAATAAAGCTGAACTGGCTTTTATAAACTTATCTAGTTGTTTGTTTTTATAGGCATATATGAGTTTTGTTAAAACAATAAATGCTATCATAAAAAACATGTAATACGTAATTTGAACATGGTTAACCCTTATTTGCATTGCAAAAAACATAGCGAATAGAGCAGCACCCAACAGGTATTTTCCTCTATATGCGAGAAATAACCCTGCTAATATTGGCATCATGTAAGCAACAGCAGCTACTTTTGCCAAGTGACCGGCCATGAGTATTAATATATTTATAGTGGAAAAACTAAATGCCAGTGAACCGAGAATAGAAGCAAGCGGTTTAAAGTTTAATGAGATGAGTAAAATGTACATTCCTAAAATGTATGTAAAGAAAAGTGCTGCCGACCTTGGCAAACCAAGTCGAGTAATGTTTACAGCATGGGTAATTAAATTACCGGGATACTGCGCCCAAATTTGTATGGTTGGCATACCGCTAAACATGCTATTTGTCCATAAAGAATACTCACCTGTTTCATCATAGTATTCTCTTATTTCACTTGACATACCTCTTGCCTGAACTACATCATGCTGATTTAATTCTTTTCCTTGAAACAGTGGATTGAAAAATATGAATGTAACAGCAACTGCGGCTAATAATGCAAATAAGTGTGGACGAACTTTGGGAAATATTTTTTTCAATTCCATAATTACTTTATGACTAATCGATTCTTAAAAATGTATTTACATTGAATGGATGCTAAGTTATAATTTATTATTTCTTATATGATATGTTGAAATCAAGAATTCATCATTTTAAATAACATATTATAGAAGTACAAATGATGAATAAATAGTCAATGGCCTTGTGCGTATCTTTGTGTTAGGTGTCTGCCCAATTTTGTTTAATCTATATATCTTTCGGGTAAATTATTATTGCAGATAAATTTAGCGTGGCCACGTGACAAATAAGAACACCCATACACCTTTGGTAAGCATTATTACAGTGGTTTACAATGGTGCGCCATTATTGGAAAAAACCATATTAAGTATTGTTGAACAGACTCATGAAAATGTTGAGTACCTAATAATTGATGGTGCTTCTAATGATGGTACCCAAGAAATCATAAAAAAATATGAAGACAAAATTTCGTATTGGATTAGCGAACCGGATAATGGCATTTACGATGCAATGAATAAGGGTTTAAAAAAGGCGACAGGAGATTATGTTTGGTTTATGAATGCAGGAGATCTAATCAATGAAAAAGAAGTGTTGAATAAATTGATGATTCAGGACCAGAATGGAAGTGATATATATTTTGGTGAAACTTATTTGATTAACCAGAGTGGAGACGTTTTAGGAACTAGAAGTGATTTAACAACAAGAAAATTACCGGATGAATTGAATTGGAAGAGCATGTCAAGAGGAATGGTAGTTTCCCATCAATCAATAATAGTTAAAAGGGAAATTGCCCCTTTGTATAATTTGAAATACAATTGTAGTGCTGATATTGATTGGGTAATAAAATGCCTAAAGGCAGCAACGTCTATCAAAAATACCCAAATGGTATTGTCTAAATATTTAATTGATGGGTATTCAATTCAGCAACAAAAGCTATGCTGGTGGGAGCGGTTTAAGCTATATGTGGTTCACTACGGTTTGTTAAACACTATATACAATCATATAATAATAATTGGCAGGCATTTAAAGTTCTCGCTAAAATCGAGTTAAAAAAATAATAAAACTTTCAAAACCAATTAGTGTATAAAACAGGATCCTGTTTATATTTAACTTTAATTAAGAGCATCAAAGTAAAATGGTCACATGCAAAAAAGTGGAGTAAAAAAAATAGGTAAAATAATTTCTGATGTCACCGGTATGGCATTTGTACCAAAAATTGCCAATGACCCACCTAACGACAAGGATGTGGTGTTTTTAGTGTCTTATCCAAAAAGTGGAAGTACCTGGACACAATTTTTATTGAGCAATTGTATTTATGATTCTCGCACAACTCATAAAAGCGTAGCAAAAAGAATTCCTGATATTCATAATTATAGATTAAAATTAAATGAACTCAAATCTCCCAAAATTTTAAAAAGTCATGAGTCATTTAATCCGAAGTATAGCAGAGTTATTTATATAGTGAGAAACCCATTTTCTGTGAGTGTATCTTATTATTTTCATTTAAAAAAAAGGTTTATTATCCCATCAACAATGACATTTAGTGATTACTTAACGAAATTTGTAAGAGGAGAGTTTGATGATTATGGAACTTGGGCAGAGAATGCAGGCAGCTGGACAGGTGCCAGAAATAAAAACAAGAATAATTTTCTATTGATTAAGTATGCTGACTTAAAATCAGATACAATGGGAGAACTTAGAAAAATGATTGATTTTATAGGCTTGGACTCGAGCGATCAAAAATTAAGTCAAGCAGTAAAAAATAGTTCATTTGATGAAATGAAAAGGTTGGAGAAAACTGAACAGTCATCTCATGTAAAACTAAAAAATACAGATCTAAGTATACCAATTGTTCGGTCTGGCGAACTAGATGAATGGAAAAGGCATTTCTCAGATGAGGATATTAAATTAATTGAAAATTATTTTGGGGATGTTATGGATCGATTGAGTTATACAGCTTAAGTATGTTAATGCAGATCAATTAAACACAATACATAAAAACTTATTAATGTTGAGGTTCATATATAATTTAATTGTTGGGATTCATCCAAACAACACAATATTCTCTTATAATTATCATAATGTTTCTCATATTTTGAAATTTTTGAAAAAGCAAAGGAGTTTAGTTAAGGCTAATTCCGTTTTAATTGATGTTGGCGCAGGATTGAGCCCGTATTACAGCATTTTTTCAGAATTAGTAGGTAAATATATTTCAGTGGATATGGAAGAAAGTTTACCCAAAGATGAAAGTAGAGCAATTGAACAACGTATTGGCATGGCAGAAAAATTGCCTTTAGATGATGAAATAGCTGATGTGGTAATGAGTAACCAGGTATTAGAACATGTACTTGACCCAATTAAATCCGCAGAAGAGTCGTATCGGGTATTGAAAAAAGGAGGTGTATTCATAGGCTCCGTTCCACACATTAGCCCTGTGCATTTAGAGCCATATGATTTTCGGAGATACACAGATTTAGGATTAAAACAATTATTAGAGAATGTAGGATTTACCAATATTCATATTGAAGGTAATGGAGGAGTGCACAGAGCAGCTGCATTAATGGTGCTAATGGATTGGATGTTGTCTAAAAGGAAGGATTCCAAAGGGCAAAAGTTTAATGGCATAAAGTCTTTTATATTATTTCCTTTAGTTGGACTAATAAACATAATGGCTATTATTTTCGATTTTGTTTTTGGGGATAAAAAACGGAGTCCTGCCAATTTATGTTGGATTGCCTATAAACCTAACTAGTGTAGAACAATATGATTGCATTATCTATTTATTAATTGTAACTTTTGAATTATGATTGATTCATTAAAAAGAAGGATACTTGGAAATGAAATGCTATCCCCTTTTGTTAAGGACATTAAGTTTTTCATGAAAACTAGAAGGAAAGCACCTAGCGGAACGGCTAAAAAATTTCCTACAGTAGTTCAAATGCCTATTACATATAATTGCAATTCAAAATGCGTTATGTGTAATATCTGGAAAATGGATTATTCAAATGAAATGTCAGTTGAAGAGTTCTCAAAATTTCTAAGTGATCCAATATTTTCTAAGGTAGAGCATTTGGGGATTAATGGGGGAGAACCATCACTTGTAAAAGAACTAGATCAATTTGCTTTTGAAATTTTAAAACTGCCTAATCTAAAATCACTGAATATCATTTCTCATGGGTTTAATAGAAAGCAACTTTTTCCATTTTTAGAAAGTGTGTACGCAAAATGTAAGGAGAAAAATATTCCTTTTCATATATCAATTTCGCTTGATGGCTATGGAGAAGTGCATGACCGAGTGAGAGGGCTAAAAGTGTTTAAGCTGACATCACTAAGCATAAAAGACATTCATGAGAACATGAATAAGTATTGCGATACATTTGATATAGGATGTACGGTAATAAAACAAAATGTAGATGACTTAATAGAATTAGATGTGTATGCCCAAAAGCATGATTACAATATTAAGTATAGAATGGGTATTGAGAATAAGCGAATTGAAAGTGATAAATTGAAAGACCAGTACAGTTTGCTATACGATGGATTATTGCAAAGTGCCAAAGAGTTTTTTCACAGCAGAATTAATACTGCCAATAATTTATATGATAAGTTCAAATACTTTGCTATTTATTATTTTTTAGTGGCAAAAAAGAAAGAAAGATTGCTGGGTTGCTATTGGCAAGAAGAGGGAATGACAATGGATTCTCGTGGTGATTTGTATTATTGTGCTGTTGCGAGTGATAAAATTGGAAGCTTGCGCGAAACAGATGGCAAGTCTATTTTCTTCAGTGATAAAAATATTGCATATCGAAAGAGTATCATTGATAATAATTGCAATTCATGCATACATGATTACTATGGCAAGGCTACCTGGAAAAGCATAAAGACCTTTGTGAATGCAATGATTTTTGAAAAGACATGGTACTATAAGTACAAGTTAAAGAGTATCATTTCTTAGCCGCTTCCGAATTCAGCTTCCTTAATTTTACAATTTTATTAGTTTTCCTCTTTTTAATATTTCCTCATCACCTATTACTGTAAAATAATGACAACCACTTTGATCGTTTGTCAATTCAAATTCAGAAATATTTAAGTTAGAAATATTAACTCTTCTGATTTGCTCTCCCAGTACATTATAAATTATTAGATGAATGTTAGAATAATTCTGAAAAATTTTATCATCCAATTGAATATGAAATTTGTTGAATGATGGATTTGGGAAAATTTTTATGTTGTTTTTACTAAAATCAAGCTCTTCAGTGGATACAAAATTTTTACACTTACCGTCCGGCCCTGCGTTGAATATTTGTAACAATTCATTATGTGAAAGCGCTCTATTAAAAATTTCAATTTCATCAATCTCTCCTTCAAAAAAATTATCATACGGATATCCAGTAGAGTTAGGGTTGTGTAATTGTGCTCCAATAGTTAAAGGAAAACCGGCTGAACTTGATGGTATGGAATTAAAGCTTCCTTGAGCAACAATTAAGCCATCAACCATTAGTGAATGGAAGTTCCCATCCCGCACGTAAGCATAGAAGTGATAATTCGAATCTAATACATAAGGACCCCATAAATCTTCATGTATCAATGTAGTTTCTTCTTCAAATAAAAAAACCAGTTGGTCATTTATAAATCTTAATAAATATGTTGTAGGTACATTTTGCGGAATTCCCCCTCCACCTTTTGATATAATAGTATTTGCAAAAGATCCAAACCCAGTTCTTTTAGCCCATAAATCAATTGTAATATCTCCTGTAATATCTAGTATTGAAGTATCTGATATTAAAACGAGATCATCTATACCATCAAATCTAAATGCTTTTTGAACCTTGCCCATACCATAAGTAGTGCCGGACATTAAAGTACCATTTAGATTATTCTGTGTGTCCACAGAGTTACTATCAGCTGTCCACCAAGAAATCATGCTAACAGGTGGTGTTACGCAATTTACTTGAGCAAATGAGCAAGGTGAATAGATAAATATAAGTGCAACTACAAAAATTTTGTTTTTTATTGATATCATAGAAAAAGACTACATTTTGAGTGGTTTTAATTGTTTTAAAGTAAAATTTTAAGTCTATCAACAATTAGATATTTGACTAATTAAGCCAATTATTGGGCGAATTGAATGATGATTCATCTTGATTTTTGCTTTGTTCTTGGGTTTCAGGGCATTAGCCTGACATTTTTTGATTAGTTATGAACCGTTTAAACAGCTGAAAATCAAGTAAGTAATTAATTCCTATATAGCGAACTTATTAACCAACACTTTTTTACTGTACAGGGTGTTTTATATTTGGTAGGATACACTCAATATGTGTATATTAAAACATGTTTAATACACCTGCATAGAGCAGTTAATACCAATTTTAATTATGGCAAAACAAGAAGAAAAATTAAGCTTTTACGATGTGAAAAGTAAAAAGAAGTTCGAAACAGATGAATTCGAGGTTAGAAAAAAAGGTGACCGATATTTCGCTGTTGCGAAATCTGAATCAGGACCCCACGAATGCTGGCGAGTTCTTGGAAAAGACCAAGCAGCAAAGTTAAAATAACAAAGTCCCCCGAGATTTCGGGGGATTTTTTTTGCCCTTTTTTGAATCAATTGCTCTGGTAAAGTGTTGTTTTAATAGATATATTAGATCATACACATTACCCAATATGAAGGGATTTCACTTTTCTCAATTTATACCCACTGAAGGGGCCACTCCTTTCGAAAACCTGCATAAGCTCTTTATGCAATTGCTTAACTATACTTCTGGTGATGTGCAGGAAGCCCTAGGCTGGATGAATGAAATTGACCGTAAGCATAACATTACAAATAATGATTATGGCATGGCTGATTTTATTGATGACTTGAAGAAGAACGGCTACATAAAAGAGGATGGGAATGAGCACTTCAGTTTAACTGCTAAATCTGAACAAACAATTCGCAAAAATGCACTGAATGAAATATTTGGCAAATTAAGAAAGACAAGTTCTGGAAATCATAAAACGGTTTACACCGGTAATGGAGATGATACTAGCACCGACTCTAAAAAATTCGAGTACGGAGATAGCATTAGCAATATTAATCCAACCCAGTCAATTAGAAACGCACAACTAAATCATGGTTTAGATGATTTCCGTTTAACGGAAGATGATTTAGAAATACAAGAACAGGAACATAAGTCGCATCATTCTACGGTTTTAATGATTGACATTTCCCACTCAATGATTTTGTATGGTGAGGATAGAATTACACCTGCGAAAAAAGTGGCAATG
>JABDLV010000261.1 GCA_013001815.1 Bacteroidia bacterium | reverse complement strand
AATGGCAAGCGGCTTAAACGGACAGCAATTCACCTTTCATGGGTATTTGCCCATACCAACCGAAGAAAGAAAAAGAGAAATTAGAAACATAGAACAAGAATCTAAACAAACAGGCTACACTCAAATTTTTATTGAAACACCCTACCGCAATAACGCCATGCTAAAGGATTTACTTAGCACTTGCAACAAGCACACCAAGCTTAGCATTGCCACCAATATTAGCCAAGCCAATGAGCAATGCAATTATTACCGCATTGCTGAGTGGAAAAAAATTAAGATTGATTTAAATAAGAAACCTAGTGTGTTTTTGTTGATGGCTTAACTACTATTGCTCTGCTTTCACCACTTTAATTTCAAAAACCAATGGGCTGTTTGGCGGAATTAATTTTCCTGCACCTCTTTGTCCGTAAGCCAAGTAAGAAGGAATTAAAATGGTTGCTTCATCTCCTACATTCATCATGGAAACTGCTTCATCCCAACCTCTAATAACCTGTCCAATACCCAAGGTAAAAGTAAACTCTTCATCGCGTCTATCGCTGGCATCAAAAACGGTTCCATTAAACAACATTCCTTTATATTCCATAGTAACCAATTCACCCGGGTTTACTTTTGGTCCATTTCCTTCTTTGGTTCGTTGAAAATACAAACCGCTTTGGGTTGGTTCTGCATCTATTTTATTCTGTGCTGCATAAGCCGCAAGCGTACTCATCTCAGCCAATTTCTTCTTCTCTTCAAACATTGTTCTGGTTTCAAAACTCAGTAACTTAACATCAAAATATACTCCACTTCCAGGCTTGATATATGAGGGTAATGGCATTCTAAATCTATGTTTAAAAAGAGAATCGGCAGGTAAATAAAACGTTGCACTGTCACCGGCACTCAATTCTTTAAAACCATCTTCCATACTTCCCTGGTAGCTTGGCACCAATAATTCCATCGCAATTGAATCATCTCGTCCAATGCTACAACAAAAAATAGAATCATAGTCTGTTCTATACTGTCCAAAAATGTACATGATATCACCTTCTTGTGGCTTAGGACCATCGTTAGTAACATGTTTCACATACTTTAATCCGCTTTCAGTTCTTTGATATACATCTTCACTGCATGCAAAAAACAGCGTACTGATTACTCCAAAAATTACAATAAAATTAATTGCCTTGTTCATTCCTCTTTTCATTTTGTTTGTCTGTGGTTCTATCAATTTTTAATAAATGTATATTATATATGAGTGCTGCATTTGGTGGCACCTTATCATTATCTCCTGTTAAGCCATAGGCTAAATGTGTTGGTAAAATAAATTTCCCCTTCTCTCCTTCACTTAGCAGCTGCACAGCTTCATTCACTCCTGATGGTATTTCTGTTTTACCAATAAGTACTGAAATGGTATCGGCATTCTGCTCCCCCACTAATATCTCTCCATCTACTATTCTTGATGTAAAAGCAATTTGCACTTTATCATCTGCTTTAGCCTTTTCACCTTTTGCTTCCTCAACTATCTGGTATCTTAATCCGGTACCGGTTTCCTTCATGGAGTATTTATGGCGCGCAATATAGCTGTTTATTCTATCATTCTCTTTTTCCACAAACAGCTTGTTTTCTTTTATGAGCTGTTCTTTTAATTCTGCTTCAGTTGTCTCCTCCACTTCTTTTGGTTCATTTACACATGCAACAAACAGTATACAAACTAAAAAAATGCAAATGGACTGAGCAGCATTCATTAAGCATTAATATTTTTGCTGTACTGAGGCATGAGCTCAATAAATTTTTGAACAGCCTTTTCTAAAGTATCCGTGCTCTTTCCACCTGCAGCATTTTGATGTCCTCCACCACCAAAGTGTTCTTGTGCAATTTCTTTTACAGAAAAATTACCTTTAGAGCGGAATGATATGCGAATCATATTTTCTCTTTCTGTAAATAGTGCTGCAACACTCACACCTTTTATTGCCAATGCTTCATTCACTATCCCTTCTGAATCGCCCGGCTGATGGTTGAATTGAGCCAATTCATCTTTATCAACTTTTATCACTGCAAAATGATGTTCAGCAAACACTTCTAATTTGTTTAACAAACAGTGCCCTACAAACTTCATTCTATCCAGTGAATAATTATCGTACACCAAATCGTAAATTTCGTTATGTATTGCACCTGCACTAATTAAAGAAGAAATAATGTTGTGTGTATGTGCTGTTGTTGACGGAAAACGAAACGAACCGGTGTCTGTCATGATACCGGTGTACATGGCTTCTGCCATTCCCTTACTAACCTTGGCATTTAATCCGGTTAGAATATCAAAAATTATTTCTGCTGTTGCCGCATACTGTGGATAGGAAAATTCAATATCACTAAACTCTACAGGATTTAGGTGATGATCAATCAATACTTTTTTCGCATTAACCGACAAGATTTTATTTCCTAATGAACCAAAACGTACCGGATCATTATAGTCTAAACAAAAAATTATATCGGCCTCCACCATCAATTGCTGCACTTTTGTCCCTTCCGCATCTGCCTTCAATATATCTGCACTGCTTTCCATCCAGTTAAAAAAATCTGGAAATGCATCCGGTACTACAGCGCTAACATTATGCCCTTCATTTTTAAGATAGCTATACCATGCTAAAGAAGAACCTACAGCATCTCCATCAGGTCTGGCATGACTTGTAATCAATATCTTCTTGCTACCGCTAAGCATTGCCTTCAGCTCTTCTATCTTATTCTGTTCTATTTTTTTCTCCATCATCTTATAAACTGAGCGCAATTTATAAGGAATAAATCAGCTCATCACTTAACAAACTCATAAATTATTAGCTATTGTATTAAAAACATAGAAAATCTTCTATTTTTGCCTTCCGTTAAAAAGACAAAATTATGGCAACGAACAGAACATTTACAATGATTAAGCCTGATGCCACTGGCGCAGGACATACCGGAGCAATTTTAGATAAAATTATTAAAGCAGGCTTTAGCATTAAAGCAATGAAATATACCCGTTTAAGCGCAGAACGTGCCGGGCAATTTTACGCGGTTCATAAAGAACGTCCGTTTTACTCTGATTTAGTTGACTACATGTCTGGTGGTACAATTGTAGCTGCTATTTTAGAAAAGAATAATGCAGTGGAAGATTTCAGAACTCTGATTGGTGCTACCAACCCGGAAGAAGCTGCAGAAGGAACTATTAGAAAATTGTTTGCTACTTCTATTGCAGCTAACGCTGTTCATGGTTCAGATAGCGATGAGAATGCGCAAATTGAAGGGTCTTTCTTCTTTTCTGATTTAGAAAAGTTTTAAGAATTAAAGAATAACTACTTCTTTAATATAATTGCTTCCCAATTCTTCATTTATTCTATTCAGAATTTTTTCTCGGTTTAAAACCAACTCTGATTTTAATGGCGCTGAGCTAACCGTTATTTGAAGTTTAGCATTGGTAACTCTAAGATTAGTTGTTCTAGTGGCAATGGTTTTACCCATTACTTCCTCCCACAAATGAGAAATTTTAACCTCGTTCAGCTTTTGCTCCATTCCATGGTTTTTCAACCATGATTGTACTGCATCTCCTATTGACTTCTCACCGGTAAATCTCATTCTCTTATTCTAATATGTGGTTAAGGTATCCATTTTATCAAGCTCAAATATTTTAACCGGAAAACTTAAGTGGTCAAAAATTTCGTGTATGCGTTTGGCATCTGTATCAGTAACAAACAATTGACCAAAGGTATCATTGCTAACCAAATCCATAAGCTTGGTTACTCTGCTATTATCTAGCTTATCAAATATATCATCCAACAAAACAATTGGTTTCAATTGCTTCTTTTCTTTTAACAGTTGAAATACCGCCAGCTTCAAAGCAATTACAAACGATTTTTGCTGTCCTTGTGAACCAAATTTCTTTACCGGGTATCCTTCTAAGCTAAAGCCCAGGTCATCTTTGTGAACACCAACACTGGTATACTGAATATACCTATCACGGTCTAAGCCCTTTTGCAATGCTTCAAAAAACTCACCTTCCTTAAACGAACGCAAGTACTCTAAATCTACATGCTCTTGGTTACCGCTTATGTAATTGTAGTTTTCTAAGAATACAGGAATGAATCGCTCTAAAAACAATTGACGTGCATTGGCAATAGTTTCACCCAATGGAGCAATCTGCTCATCCCAAACTTCAAAATCAGAAACCTTCAGTTTCTTTTCTTCCCATTGTTTTAACAATGCATTGCGTTGCTGAATGAGTTTGTTGTAAGCTATTAAGTCTGTGAGGTATTGCTTATCAATTTGCGAAATAATGCCATCAATAAACTTTCTACGTACATCACTACCCTCTGTAATTAAGAACTGATCTGTTGGTGCAACCATAACCACCGGAAACAAACCAATATGATCGCTTAAACGGCTATACTCTTTTTGGTTTCTTTTAAACTGCTTCTTTTGATTTAATCGCAAAGCACAAAACAACTTCTCTGTATTATCTCCATGCTCAAATTGCCCTTGCGTTACCGCCATTTTTTCTCCGTGTCGTATACTGGCAGAATCAACCGAAGTAAAGTAGGATTTACAAAAAGCCAGGTAATGAATGGCATCCAAAACATTGGTTTTGCCGCATCCATTAGGGCCGGTTATGCAATTTACGCCAGGCTCAAATTCAAACTCAATTTGCTCGTAATTCTTAAAATTAAGGAGGGTTAAATGACTTAAATTCATATTCAAGAGTAAAATTAAGCTTTTGAGCGTATTTCTAAGCCAATTTGCATGGTTTATAAGCTAAATTATTTACAATTTTTGCCCTTTTAAGTGATAGATATTTAGCTATTTTTGCAGCTCATTATTTTACAACAAAATTACCCGCTATAATGGCAAAAGAGAAAGAAGACCAATTATTAGACATTGAAGGAACTGTTAATAAAACAGAAGAGTTTGTAGAAAAGAATAAAAAGATACTTACCGGTGCAGGTATAGTTATTTTGGCTGCAGTGGCAGGCTTTTTTGGCTACCAAAATTTTGTGGTTAAGCCACAAGAAGAAAATGCCCGCAAAGAAATGTTTATGGCCGAGAAGTATTTTGAAATGGACTCTCTAAATCTTGCTTTGAATGGCGATGGTAACTTCCCGGGGTTTTTAACCATTATAGAAGATTATGGTGCTTCTAATTCTGGAAATCTAGCTAAATTTTATGCCGGTGTTTGCTACTTAAAGCAAGGCGATTTTGATAATGCTATTTCTCAGCTTAAAGCCTATAAAGCAAAAGATGACATAACGGGTGCAATTGCTTATGGTAATATTGGAGATGCTTATGCTGAACAAGACAATTTTAGTGAAGCCATATCATACTACAAAAAAGCAGTTGATTATAACGATAACGGTTTTTCTGTGCCTATCTACTTAATGAAACAAGCTACCATGCTCGAGATTCAAGGTGACTATTCAGGAGCCAAGGAAGTTTATGAAGAAATTAAGAAAAAATACCCTACCAGTACGGAAGGCAGAAGTGTAGACCAAGATATTTCTAGAGTTTCTGCATTAGCGCAATAAGCAAAGACTGCAATGTCTACGGCCAACAAAAATCTTTCTGAGTTTAATAAAGAAGAGCTGAAAGGTGCTTCAGCACTTAACATTGGGCTGGTAACAGCAGAGTGGAATAAGGATATTACCGGCAAACTACACAAGGCCGCTGTTAAAACCTTAAAAGACGCAGGTCTAAAACCCAAGCAAATTACAGAAGTAAGTGTTCCCGGTGCTTTCGAATTAACATCCGGTACGCGTCATATTTTGTCGCAACACAAACTAAATGCCGTTATATGCATTGGCTGTGTTATACAAGGCAACACTCCTCATTTCGATTATATATGTCAATCGGTAACGCAAGGCATTACTTCCATAAATGCAATGGTTGATGTACCCGTAATTTTTGGTGTGTTAACGGTAAACGATGAACAGCAAGCAAAAGACAGAGCAGGCGGCAAACATGGAAACAAAGGTGTAGAAGCAGCGGTAACTGCAATTAAAATGGCCTTGCTAAAAGCACAAGGTGAAGGAAGTAAGATTGGATTCTAAGCTATTCCTTATCCTGAACAGCTTTAATCTCTTTTAAAGGAAGAGCTTCGGGCCCGCGAGGAAAACGCGCTTTGGTGTATTCAGTATCTAAATCTACTTCATCAGCTCTATTAGCCACAATCATATAGCTAAAAGTAATACTTGATGTGCCGCCATCTAACTCCCTGATTTCGAAACTATTTTTAGTTTTATTAAGCACATAAACTCCTTTGCAGTTGCCTTCCGGCTGAATATAAACTCTCAAAGGATGTGTTTCATCTACATGGATATTTTTAGCAAAGATTGGGTCTAATTCAATATGAGCAAATCCATTTACTAACTGACCAATACCATAGTCTTGAAACAACACTTCAGGTGCTTCAGGTGCAAACATCAATACCGGGTTTTCATCCTTATCTCGCACAATAGTAGAAACTGTTCCAGAACCAACAATTTTGAAATTAATATTCGGGGTTATTTGTCTTACTCCAACATACCCGAATGCAGGCCCCTGCACAAAGTATCCTCCTGATGCTGATATGGGATTTGTTCCTGTGTTAATGGATTGACCAAATACTCCAATTTTAGATCCAATTCCCGCTACTCCTGCACCATCGGTATTTAAACTACCGCCACTTAAGTTATTTCCAAAACCCAATACTCCTGAACTTAACGTTAAGTTAGTTGCTGCACCAAAGAGACCAACAGATGTACCGGTACCTGCAACAGCAGAATTACCTGAATAGAATTTTGGAGCTACTCCTTGCATCACGCCTACTACTCCTGGTCTTGTCGTTCCACTTTCTCCATATACTCCAATTCCATTGGTTATTCCTCTTCCATAAACTCCATAAGAATTCACATTATTAATGCTTTCTCCGTAAACACCAACTCCATATGAAGAACTTGCCTTGCTTTGAAATTGGTAATTTCCTATTGAAGCTGCAGTCCCAACTAAAAATTGACCATTATTTAAAACAACTGCACGTTGCACATTATTTGTTCTAATTTTAAACGATTGATTGTCGGTAGTTCCTATGAAGTTCGAACTAAACGTACCCGCATTTCCTGTGGTTTGCCATCCCCCAGATCCCGCAGCACCGGCAAATAAATTACCTGCTGCGTCAGTCATAACCGGCCTATTACCAAGGCCTGCTAAGTTTTGAAAGCGAATAGTTCCA
>JABDLV010000254.1 GCA_013001815.1 Bacteroidia bacterium | reverse complement strand
GTCATGTTATTTGATCCTATTCCCTGCATTACATGCCCTACTTGAGCATATGTACATACAGAAAGGAATAATGCGCTAAATAATAAGTATACTTTTTTCATCGGTTATGATTTTTTAAAATTTTGTCAAATTTATACAGTACTCATGGTGCAATATATGATTAAGATCATAAAAACATGACAGATAATTCATATAATTATGCGGCAAAAAAGGGATCAAGATCATATTTTGCTTTGCGATTATAGCTTACATTAATACAATAAAAGATATTGTGGATTTAATACATAAAACCATTGGAACCCTACTTTTTGAAAACGCATCAAAATATGAAAATAATGGTGCGGTGGTTTATCATGACCAAAAACTAAGGTATACTTGGGGCGAATTAAATACCCTGGTCAAGCAAACGGCCAAGGCTTTTATTTCATTGGGTATAAAAAAAGGAGATCATATTGCCATATGGGGCACAAACATTCCTGAATGGTTATTGACTCAATTGGCTACAGCAAAAATTGGTGCTGTACTGGTAACTATAAATCCTGAATGGAAACAAGAAGAAATAAAATATGCACTTGCCCAATCGGACACAAATTACTTGGTAATGATACCGGGCTTTGAGAAAAAAAGCAAAAGCAAAACGCACTATTACGATTACCTCTCTATCATAAAAAACCTGTGTCCTGAATTTTCTAAAAACACGCCTAATCCTACATGCAATGCATTTCCAAAGTTGAAACAGGTTATACTTGTTTCTGACAAAGAAGAACCCGACATGTTGTTATGGAGTAATTTTATTGCAAGGGCTAAAAGTATTTCAGATAATGATTTAAAAAATACTGCAGACAAGGTACATGCTAATGACACGGCAATGATTCAGTATACCTCAGGCACAACCGGCTTTCCTAAAGGGGCCATGTTATCGCATTTTAATATTGTGAACAATGCATTGGCGGCAATTGAACACATGCAAGTAAATGAACAGGATAAAATCTGTGGACCTGTTCCCTACTACCATTGCTTTGGTTCCATTTTGGTAAATCTTTGCAGTGTGCTAAGCGGTGCCTGCATGGTTATTCCCTCAGAGACCTTTAGTGCACATAAAACCCTGGAAGCTGTAGCATCAGAAAAATGCACTGTATTATATGGAGTACCAACGATGTTTATTGCAGAACTGGACGATTTGGATATTGAATCGTTTCAAATCAACACTTTAAGAACCGGTATCATGGCAGGTGCACCGGTAGAAAGAGAATTGATCGAAGCGGTTTCTGAAAAAATGGGTGCCAAAGAAATGACAATTGCATACGGACTAACCGAAACATCACCAGTTACGCATCAAACGGAACGGAATGACTCTATCGACAAAAGAATTAATTCCATTGGAAAACCCATTCAACACACAGAATCGAAAATTGTTGACCCTAAAACACTAGAAGATTTAGGGGTGAATGAAGTTGGTGAAATATGGGTCAAGGGATTTCATGTCATGCAGGGATATTACAATAAACCGGAGGAAACACAGGATGCAATTGTAAACGGATGGTTGAGAACCGGTGATTTGGGAACAGTAGATGGTGATAATTACTACAAAGTAGTTGGAAGGTTAAAAGAACTCATTTTAGTTGGCGGACATAATGTATATCCGGCAGAGGTGGAGCAAACGCTCCATTCCCTGCTAAGTGATAAAGTAGAACAATTACAAGTTGTTGGCGTTCCGCATCCCAAATTACAAGAAGTAGTTGCCTTGGTGGTGCAGTGCCTACCTGGAAAGAGCATTACATTAGAAGAGGTGAAACAACGATGTGAAGCAACAATGGAGTGGCCAAAAATTCCGAAATATGTAATGGCCGTTAAGGATTTTTCAATGGCCATGACGGTTACCGGAAAGATTCAAAAGTTTAAACTTCGAGATATGATCATGGAAAAATTTCAGCAAACTGTGCAGTAATATTGTTTTCCTTGATGCTAAAAATCTATTCAGTTACCGAGTAAATGCTCACTTCTTCTTTTTTCCCGCGAAGCGGAATGGCACCCAATTCATTAAATGTAAATTGCTCTGTTTCCAGCAGTGATTGTAAATATCCCGAGACAAGAAGTCCGGCTTTATACTCATTGCATTTGCTTTGTATGCGCGCAGCTGTATTAATGGCATCGCCATGGTAAGCAATTTCTTTTTTGTATTTACCAACCTCGGTTACTGTTACAGTACCGGCATGCATTCCTGCTTTAAAAAATGGTTTGCACTGATAGTTCTGTTCATAGTAATCTGCACGTTTATTCAATCGATTTGCAAAGGCATAATAAGCATGCAAGCACATTTGTTTTTTTAACGCTTCGTTAAGCTTCCAGGTAAGCACCACTTCATCGCCAACATATTGGTAAATTTCTGCATCATGTTTTGCTACAACTCCCAAGTCATTAAAACAATCTTGTATCAGTTTGCTGTACACAATGTGACCTAATCGTTCTGCATGTTGGGTAGAGGATTGCAAATCCAAAAACATAAATACGCGCTCTTCCTCTGTTGGTGTATAAAACCTGCCGGTAATCAATTTTCCTAAATTGTTTCCGCCCAGCATTAAGTTTACCTGACGTAGTGCGGTTAGAAAAAAATCTACCGTTATAAAATAAAAATAAATAGCGAAGCTGCCTGGTTCAATAAAATACTCCTTTAGTGAAATAGTAACGCCAAAAAAGGTAATCACCATGGCATAAGAAATTAGAATGATAGCGAATAAAAAAGCAATGGCATACATTACTCGTAATAGCAATAGTTTTTGAATAGAAATGCGTTGATAAATGCGTTCTTCAGTAAAAATTTGCGCTAAGGCAGAAATGCTTCCAAAAAATATTCCGAAAATGAAAATAACGGGGAGTGCAGTGACAAAATCCATTTGCACAGAACCTCGTTCTATCGTTCCTGAGCCTCTAACTATCATTAAGAACATAAAAGCCAGAATCCATCCTATGATATAGGTGCTTATAATTCTTGCTCTTCGGTTGTTTTTAAATTTCACGATTATTTATTCAATTTCTATTATTTGAATTTACAAAATCTCTCTGCTTAATCCAGAACCAACACCTTGTTCCCTAATCACTCACATCTGCTACAACAATATAAAGTATATTATTTACTACCTTGCTTGTAGATGAAAAATGTTTTAGCATTAGTATTAGTGAGTATTTTTTTAGCTGCTTGCTCAAAGGATGACAAGGGTAATCTAAGTAACCCCAATGAATTTACAGTAACTCCCTACGCTGCTGTAGATGTTTCCAAAAGCTTTACTACTCCTGTGCTTGCACATTACATGCCCTGGTTTGAAAGTCCACAATTTGCAGAATACGGCCAAAGCCAGTTTGGTAACTGGGGACTGCACTGGACCATGTCTAATAAAAACCCTGATATGATTGATGGCAACGGCAAACGCGAAATCGCATCGCATTACTATCCCTTGATTGAACCTTACGATAATGGAGAACCTCATTATCTGGAGTATGCCGTTGTTTGCATGAAACTAGCCGGACTGGATGGAATTATTATTGACTATGCAGGAACTACGGAAGTGTACGATTGGAAACTATTGCATGATCATACCGAGGCAATTATTCCCTGGCTAAATCGGGCGGGATTGCAATTTTCCATTATGTATGAAGATAAATCTTTGCTTAATGCATATAACCTAAACATTATTACAGATACCATTGCCGAAGTAAAAAATGTGATGCAGTACATGGATGATAACTTTTTCAATAAGGATCATTATTTACATCTCAATCAAAAACCGGTTTTATTCAACTTTGGCCCACAGGCTCTTTTTACGGATAGCAGCTGGATTGAGGCTTTTGCTGATATTCAAGATTTAAATTTTA
>JABDLV010000244.1 GCA_013001815.1 Bacteroidia bacterium | reverse complement strand
GGTTCCCATTTCAACTTGAAAATACTATTTCCCATTCATATAGAGACTATAAAATTTAATTCTTTTATCGCCCAAATAATTTAAACATATTTGCCTTAATATCATTCTATATGAAACTAGAATTAATTGATTGGGCAATAATTATTATTTACCTATTGATATCCTTATCAATAGGTTTATACTTTAGAAAACAAGCAGGTAAGAGCCTAACCGATTACTTCTTAAGTGGCAGAAAATTGCCATGGTATGTTGCAGGAATTTCTATGGTTGCAACAACCTTTGCCGCAGACACCCCACTAGCAGTTACTGAATTGGTTGGACAAAATGGTATTTCAGGAAACTGGCTTTGGTGGAACATGCTCATGGGTGGAATGCTCACTACTTTTTTCTTCGCTAAACTATGGCGCAGAGCAGACATATTAACTGAAGCAGAATTTATAGAATTAAGATACAGCGGAAAAGAAGCTTCTTTTCTTCGTGGATTTAAGGCTGCCTATTTGGGCTTATTCATGAATGTTTTAATTATAGCCTGGGTAAATGTTGCACTTGCTACTTTAATAGAAGTGTTTTTTGGAATACCAAGAGGCGAGACATGGATGTATGTGGGTGCCGCTATGTTAATCACGGCATTGTACTCTTCTCTTTCGGGGTTATGGGGAGTTGCAGTTACAGATATGGTGCAGTTCGTACTAGCAATGACTGGCTCTATAGTACTGGCAGTATTAGTAATTCAATCAGATAAAATAGGCGGTATAAGTGGATTAACCCGTCAACTTCCTGATTCTGCGCTTAACTTCTTTCCACAAATTGGGATGAGCGAAAATATTGGAACAACACTTACCATTACCGTTGCATCCTTCTTTGCTTATATGAGCATTTGGTTTATGAGCTGGTATCCGGGTGCTGAGCCTGGTGGTGGCGGATATGTTGCACAACGGATGATGAGTGCACGAAGCGAAAAAGATTCTGTATGGGCAACACTATTCTTTCAAATTGCTCACTATGCCATTAGACCTTGGCCTTGGATAATTGTAGCTCTTGCATGTATTGTATTATATCCCGACTTAAGCGATACTGATAAAAAATTGGGATACGTAATGGCTATGCAAGAGTTTTTACCAATAGGTTTAAAGGGACTAATGATTGCCGCATTTTTAGCTGCATATATGAGTACCATTTCTACGCAATTAAACTGGGGTGCCAGTTATATAGTAAATGACTTGTACAAACGCTTCTTACACCAACCAAAAGAAAATGTGGATTCAGAAAAAACATATGTTACTGCGGGAAGAATAGTAACACTTATAATAATGGCAGTAGCATTGGTTGTTACTTTATTTATAGAAACCATTTCAGGTGTTTGGAGTTTTATTATTGAATGTGGGGCCGGGTTAGGAATGGTATTAATCTTGAGATGGTTGTGGTGGCGCATTAATGCTTGGAGCGAGATTTCAGCTACAATTGCCCCATTTATTGCATATGGATTTAGCAAGTTTGTGTTGGGACTTGAGTTTCCTAATAGCTTTTTTATAACTGTTGGATTTACAACCGTTGTTTGGCTACTTGTAACATTTATCACAAGCCCTAGCGATCATAAAACACTTGAACATTTTTATAACAAAATTAAACCATTAGGTAGTTGGGGACCATTCTCAAACAGGGATCAAAACACAGGCAATACAAAAGAATTATTATTATTAATTGTTGCCTGGCTTAGTGCCACAGTAATGACGTATTCAATTTTGTTTTTTATTGGTGATTATATTTTACAACACAACTCAAACTTAATTACCTGGGGTGCCAGCGGTATAACCTCGTTTGTCATTCTTTATTTCTCTATTCAAAATTCTAATCTGTTTCAAGAAAAAACAGAAACTAATTAATATGGAATCAAAGAAAGTACATCATAATTGGTTTGCATCTTGGTTTGATTCGCCTTACTATCATATTTTATATAGCAATAGAGATGAAGATGAGGCAAGTGATTTTGTAGATGAGATTAGCGAGTATTTAAATTTAAAAGATGGTTCTAAAATACTGGACATTGCATGTGGAAAAGGTAGGCACAGCAGGCACTTAAACCGATTAGGTTATAATGTAACCGGTACAGATTTATCAGAAGAAAACATAAAGTATTGCAGAGAATATGAAAATGATAGCTTGCATTTCTTTAAACATGACATGCGAAGATTATTTAGAATAAATTATTTTGATGCAGCCGTCAACTTGTTTACAAGCTTCGGATACTTTGAACACAACAGAGATGATAAAATGGCTATTAAAGCTGCGGCTAAAGGCTTGAAGAAAAACGGTAAATTCGTAATTGATTTTATGAACGTTTCCAAAATTGCATTAAATTTAGTTCCTCAGAATAAATCAACAATAGAGGGAATTGAATTCACCATTAATCGTTCTGCCGGCAACAACTTTATTACTAAAAACATACAGTTTTCAGATAACGGACACGATTATAATTTTGATGAAAAAGTAAAAATGTTAACCCTAAATGATTTTAAGGAATTATTTAATCATGCATCTCTTAAAATTGTAGATATATTCGGCAATTATCAATTAGATGCATTTGATGAAAAGACATCTGACCGATTAATTTTAGTTGCTTCGAAATAAATGGAACTCATCTTTCAAATACTGGTATTATTTTTAAGTGTAATTCTTGGAGGGTCGTTGTACTTTATATTTAAGCCTGAAAAGAAAGCCTGGCTCCTTCTGTCTCTTGCATTTTCAGGAGCATTCTTATTTGCATTGTGCGTCTTAGAATTAATTCCATCATTATATAAACTAGATTTTGAGAATACCGGACTGTACATACTACTTGGTTTTTTTCTACAGATTGTTCTCGATTACTTTTCGCAGGGTATAGAACATGGGCACATACATGTTCAGAAAAACCACAGTACATGGTTTCCACTTTTATTGATGAGTGGATTATGTGTTCATGCATTTTTAGAAGGCATGCCATTGGCATTTGATTATTCAAGTGAAGCTGGAGGGGATGCTCATGGTCATAGCCATAGTCATGCATTTCCACTACTCTGGGGTATAGCCTTGCATCATATACCGGTTGCCTTTGCCTTGGTAAGTATGTTAATCAAATCTAACGTAAGCAAAATTACAACCATTATTATGCTTGTTTTATTTGCAGCAATGAGTCCTTTTGGAATGTTAACCGGAATATCGTTGGGCGATTATTTCTTAGGAGATAAAGCAGGTTATCAGATAATAATGGCACTCGTAATTGGAATATTTTTGCACATCAGTACAACCATTCTTTTTGAAACAGGTGATGAGCATCACTTCAACCTAAAAAAATTAATTTCTATTGTATTAGGAGCTGCCGTAGCATACTTTATTATCGTAGCTTAAATTATTTAGCAACTTTTTGAAGTGGTTTTTCTACTTCTACCGGAC
Organism: Bacteroidia bacterium; assembly: GCA_013001815.1. GTDB lineage: Bacteria > Bacteroidota > Bacteroidia > AKYH767-A > OLB10 > JABDLV01. The sequence goes on along the minus strand of JABDLV010000244.1, from coordinate 19,072 downwards.
TTTTTACCTTTTGATTAGTTAAAGCCAACTGTACCACCTCAATCATTTTTTCTACATAATGAAAGCTAAGGTCTTTTAGGTAATGTGCCTTAATCTCTTTAATGTCCTTTTCATTATCCTTACTTAAAATGATGTCTTTAATTCCCGCGCGTTTTGCTGCAAGAATTTTTTCTCTAATTCCACCAACCGGTAATACTTTTCCTCTCAATGTAATCTCACCCGTCATGGCTAGTTTTGATTTTACTTTTCTCTGCGTAAATACGGATGCCAATGCGGTTAACATGCTAATACCTGCAGATGGCCCATCTTTTGGCGTTGCACCTTGCGGAACGTGCAAATGAATATCCCAATGATCAAAAACTCTTGGATCAATATCTAAATCATCTGCGTGCGATTTTAAATATGCCAAAGCAATAGTTGCAGACTCTTTCATTACATCACCCAAGTTACCAGTAAGAGTTAGTTTTCCTTTACCTCTACTTAGGCTAGTTTCAATAAATAATATTTCTCCACCTACCGAAGTCCAAGCCAACCCTGTTACAACTCCCGCTACCCCATTAGACAAATATCTATCTCTTACAAATCTTGGAGCACCCAATATTTTTACAACATCAGCTTCTGTCAACTTCACATTGTATTTTTCTTTTGTAGCAACGCATTTTGCAATGTGTCTTGCCAACCCGGCAATATTCTTTTCTAATCCACGTACACCAGACTCACTGGTGTAATTTTCAATTACCTTTTCTAAAACTTTTTTGCCCAAAGAAATCTGAGACTTCTTCAATCCATGTGCTTCAATTTGTTTAGGCAACAAATGGCGTAATGCGATTTCAATTTTTTCCTCCACAGTGTAACCACTTATTTCAATAAATTCCATTCTGTCTCGCAAGGCAGGTTGAATAGAAGAAATATTATTGGCAGTTGCTATAAATAGCACATTAGATAAATCGTAATCTATCTCTACATAATTATCATAGAATGCATTGTTTTGTTCGGGGTCCAATACCTCTAACAATGCACTTGAGGGGTCACCATGAAAATCTCTTGCCAACTTATCAATTTCATCCAGCACATAAATCGGGTTAGACGATTTGGCTTTTTTAAGATTTTGAATAATTCTACCCGGCATTGCACCGATGTATGTTTTACGGTGACCTCTAATCTCTGCCTCATCGCGCATTCCACCTAAGGACATACGCACATATTTTCTTCCCAATGCTTCTGCTATAGATTTACCTAAAGAAGTTTTACCAACTCCCGGAGGGCCATACAAACACATAATTGGAGATTTCATGTCGTTCTTTAATTTAAGAACGGCCAAATATTCCATCACCCTTTTCTTTACCTTATCTAAACCGTAATGGTCGCGGTCTAATATTTTCTGCGCACGCTTTAAGTCAAAACTATCTTTCGTAAACTCACCCCATGGTAAATCTAATAAAAGCTCTAAATAATTTAATGTAACTGAATACTCTGCAGCAGCAGGGTTCACCCTCGACAACTTATCTAATTCTTTACTGAAAGTTTCTCCAACTTCTTTACTCCACTTTTTGTCCTCTGCCCGATCTCGCAAAGATTCAATTTCTTTATCTGTAGAAGAGCCACCAAGTTCTTCCTGAATTGTTTTTAATTGCTGATTTAAAAAGTACTCTCTTTGTTGTTGGTCAATATCCACTTTTACTTTTGACTGAATTTGATTTTTCAGTTCTAGCATTTGCAACTCTTTGGTTAAATGCCCCAACACAGTATTTGCTCTGTCTTTTATGTCTGTAAGCTCTAGTAGTCTTTGTTTAAAGTCTACTTCTGCATTCATATTAGAAGAAACAAAGTTTATTAAGAATGAGTGACTCTCAATATTTTTAATTGCAAAACCTGCTTCGGATGGAATATGAGGAGATGCCTTAATAATTTGTAAACTTAAATCACGCAGTGAATCTACCAGTGCAAGAAACTTTTTATCTGTCGGAACATCTTTTTTATCTCCAAAGTCTTTTACACTAGCTCGGAAGTAAGGCTCATCCTGAACCATAGAATGTAGTTTAAACCTTCTTTTTCCTTGGATAATTACCGTGGTATTTCCATCAGGCATGCGCAACATTTTCATAATGTTTGCAACCGTACCCACTTTGTTTAACTCATCAAAGTTTGGATCTTCAACATCAATATTTTTTTGAGAAACAACACCTATAATTTTATCTCCTTTATATGCTTCTGTAATTAGCTTAATAGATTTATCTCTACCAACCGTAATTGGAATTACAACACCAGGGAATAAAACAGTATTTCTTAATGGTAAAATGGGGAGCTCATCTGGAATTTGCTCCGCATTTAGACTTTCTTCTTCTTCGTTTGATAGTAGTGGGATTAATTCAGATTCTTCATCCATTAAGCCTGATATCAAAAAATCTATATTCTTTTCAGTCATTTTTATCATTTTAGGCCAAAATGTCAGCCTTCATTTCATAATATGTATATACTACAATAAGTCAATACTTATGCCAAAGCTCTTTTTGCTGACGTAATTGCCATTATTTTGATACCTGATCAAAAATGGCCTCGTCCTCTTTAGTAAACAGAATATCCCTACGATTCATTACCCTTATGGCCATATCTTTTGCTTTTTTCAAATCAAAGCTTTCAAAGCCATCGGCACCTCCCCAAGAAAAAGAGGGAACATATTTTGGAGGAAATGAAGCACCAAAAATATTGGAACAAACACCTACTACCGTGCCGGTATTAAACATGGTATTTATAGATGCTTTAGAATGGTCGCCCATAAACAAACCACAAAACTGCAATCCGGTGTCTACGTATTCATTCTTCTCAAACGACCACACTTTTACACTTGAGTAGTTATTTTTTAAATTGGAATTATTGCAATCTGCACCCAAATTGCACCATTCACCAATTACACTGTTTCCTAAAAATCCATCATGCGCTTTGTTAGAGTAACCAAAAATTACCGAGTTGTTTACCTCGCCTCCCACTTTGCTTTGCGGACCAACGGTGGTAGCACCATAAATTTTTGCACCCATTTTTAACGTAGAATTGTTGCACAACGCAAACGGACCTCTTATCAAACAACCTTCCATTACTTCAGCATCTTTACCAATATACACCGAACCATTATTCGTATTAATTATGGAACATTCCACTTTGGCACCTTCTTCTAAAAAAACTTTACCACTGCCAATTATTTGATTACTTGCAGGAACTTTAGCCGAAGTCCTTCCTGAAGTGATTTGCTCAAAATCTTTTTCCAATTCACTTTGGTTTTTTTGAAATATATCCCAAATATGATTTATCGCATTTAACACGCCCTTATATTCCACCGCACTCAGCAATGTCATGTTTTCTTGCATTGACTTAGCATCTTGAACTACACCATCATACCCGGCTGCTATTACCTTATTGTTCTGAACTAATTTTTCTTTCAGCGATAAATTTTTGACTGCGCTCAATAAATTTTCATCAGGCAAATAGGCTGCATTAATGAGCATATTCTCTTTACCGGATTGAATGGCAAACTTATTCTGCAAATAACTATCAGTGATTGTGCCGCATGAAGTGTTCAACTGTTGATTCCACTTTTCTCTAATAGTCAAAATACCAATACGAATGTCTGCAACCGGACGAGTGTAGGTAAAAGGTAATAATTGATTACGGAATTCACCGTCAAAAAGGATGTAATTCATTTATTCGGCTATTATAAGCTAAGATAAAAAAAGAAATGAGTTCAAATAAAAAAGTCCCAACCTAATAGATTGAGACTTTAAAAATTATACTAATTAGTTTACTCATCTGCAGAAGCTTCATTACGGGTTGTTGCACCGTGCTTCTTATAACGAGTTTTAAATTTATCCACTCTACCGGCAGTATCCACAAGTTTCATTTTACCAGTATAAAATGGGTGAGACTTATGAGATATCTCTAATTTAACCAATGGATATTCGTTACCGTCTTTATATTTGATTGTATCTTTTGTTTCAACTGCTGAGTGACAAAGAAACTCATAATCGCATGAGATATCTTTAAATACCACTAATCTGTAATTCTCCGGGTGTATTCCTTTTTTCATTTTCTTTTTTATTGGGCAGCAAAAATAATTAATTCCTCACATTTAGGCAAGCTATTTATTCTCCTTCTATTCAGCAATTTACGATTCAACTTTAATAGAATGACCCATTTTATCGCGCTTGGTTTCTAAATAGAGCTTATTATGCTTGTTGCTTTGTATTTCCAATGCCACATTTTCTACTATTTCTAATCCGTACCCAATAAGACCGGCACGCTTGGTAGGGTTATTTGTCATTAATTTCATCTTGTTCACGCCTAAATCACGAAGAATTTGGGCACCAACACCGTAATCTCTCTCATCCATGTCAAATCCCAATTCTTTATTCGCCTCCACAGTATCTCTTCCTAACTCCTGAAGCTTATATGCTTTCAATTTATTCAGTAAACCTATTCCTCTTCCTTCTTGGTTCATGTAAATTAAAACACCTTTTCCTTCCTCCTCGATCATCTGTAATGCCTTTTCTAATTGCTGTCCGCAATCGCAACGGCATGAACCAAAAATATCTCCGGTTAAACAAGATGAATGCACCCTAGTTAATATGGGTTCATCTTTTTCCCACTTGCCTTTATACAACGCCAAATGTGTTTGTCCATTATTTATTTGCTTGTAAGCGCACAGATTAAAATCGCCAAACTCAGTTGGCAATGCCACCTCAACTTCTTTTTCAATTAATGATTCTCTATCTAAACGATATGAAATAAGGGCGTCAATTGAAATTATTTTTAAGTCAAATTTTTTGGCAATCTCTTTCAAATCCGGTAACCGTGCCATCGTTCCATTTTCATTCATAATTTCAATTAGCACGCCAGCAGGTTTAAATCCGGCAAGCTTTGCCAAATCAATTACAGCCTCTGTATGCCCCGCTCTTCTAAGTACACCGCCATTTTTAGCCATTAATGGAAATATATGGCCCGGCCTTCCCAGTTCTTCTGGTTTGATATTGTCATCAATTAATGCATGAACTGTTTTGGCCCTATCACTTGCTGAAATACCGGTAGTACAACCATGCCCCAACAAGTCAACAGATACCGTAAATGGTGTTTCATGAGATGACGTGTTATCTCTTACCATTAACTCCAGCTTTAATTCTTTACATCGCTGTTCCGTGATAGGTGCACAAATTAAACCCCTACCATGTGTGGCCATAAAGTTTATTACCTCTGGAGTTACCTTTTCTGCAGGTATAATAAAATCACCTTCGTTTTCTCTATCCTCATCATCTACTACAATAATGAGTTTACCTTTTTTAAGGTCTTCTAATGCTTCATCTATACTGCTCAGTACAGAATCAGTGCTTTTTGTATGTGTGTTAGCGTTGCTCATTTTAATGGCGTGCAATTTAAGGAAACTAATTGTAGCATGCTTTTTAATTAAGCACTGTGTTATAAATGACAATTATTAAATCATATTGTTCATAATGGTCTAAAAAGAGGCCTTCCTTTCTCTTTTAATACAGATCTCAAACAAACCTTACACTGGTAGAAGATGAAAAAACAATGAGCTGAATTTTAAGATTAGAATATTCTGCTGATTATCAATATTTTATAGCCCTAGTAAATTGGGTTAAACCAATAAACCCTTACAATTGAGACATGTCAAATCATTAGCGTAACAATTAGAGCTCATATGGAGTTAAAATTGCATAAGCAAACGGGTTAAAACCCATATCGTTCTTTACAAATTTAGAAACATCTGATTCGAGCCCCGTAAGGCTCAATCATTTACAATAAGGTTTTTGGTTAGTTTTAGGTTGATTATCAGGTATGTAAGTAGCCCCGTAAGGCTACTTACCGCTTGATACCTTCCGGCAGCAAAGACCACCTTCTCAAGTTTAGGGTTAGTTTTGAGTTTATTGTCAGATGCCGAAGCCCCGTAAGGCTTTGGCGCTCTGATAACCTCTAAAAGGTCTAAACTTTAACAATAAGGTTTTTGGTTAGTTTTAGGTTGATGGTCAGGTATTGGATGCCCCGTAAGGCATCCAAGCACCTGATTTTTTTTGCCTAATTTTTTCTTTCTACGCAGTTTGTAATCACCTGCTCTAGTTTACTTAGCACAACTTTCATATCGTAATTTTTTAATGCAAACTGATACCCACTTTGTGCAAGTGCTTCTGCTCGTTCTTTATTCGTGAGTAATTCTACGATGTAACTAGAAATATCTTTCGCTTCATTTTTAACAATAAGTTCCTTATCATGTTCAGCAAGCAATGCATTATTTACCAGTGATGTGGTAATGCATGGCAACTTCATAGCCATAGCTTCCAGCAACTTATTTTGTAAACCGGTACCAATTCGCATTGGAGCTACAAACAATTTGCTGTCTGCATAACACTCAGATATATCATCTACCCAACCGCTAAAAATTATATTTTTTGATTGCAATTTTAAGAGTGACGAACCTGGGTTCGCTCCTGCAATTAATACTTTAATATTTGGAAGCAATCGCTTAACACCTGGTAAAATTTTTGAAACTAAATACCGCACACTGTCTATATTTGGTGGGTATTGCATATTGCCAACAAACAACAAATCGTATTTCTTTTCTACATCCTTGGGGTAATAAACATCTGTATCTATTCCGTTAGGAATAATTTTAATTTGATTGTTATTCGGATGGGGAATGGACTCTCTATCTTGTTCGGAAATGATTAACCAATCATCAAAATAATCAAACACCCTTTTTTCATAGGCGAGTAAGCTCTGGTGCTCATATTTATAAATAAGCCTCAGAAATATATTTGATTTTTGAATTCTCTGCTCTGCTCCTTTTGAAAAAGCATCTTGAAAATCTATTACTTTTTTAAGTCCACTTAAATTCTTGACGTATTCAGCTGTTCTTATGAGTTGGCAAAAAACTAAATCCGGCTCTAAGTCTTTTATTTTTTGTTCTACGTCTGCATGTATTTTTTTTGAATAAAAATAGCCTACTTGTAATGGTAAATTATTTAATAGGCCACTAATTACATTGAATACCCTTTCAAACTTTGTAAGCTTAAAAATGCTTATGCTTTTGCAATACTTTGATAGTATAGAATCTGTCTTAGGATGTAATGCTGAATCGTTTAAGCAAACCAAATGAACTTCATGATTTGTACTTAGGCCTTTTAATTGCTGAAACGCCCTTAATTTATCTCCTTTTTCTAGTGGATATGGGACTCTTGAAAGAAGAAAAACAATCTTCATTTTAACAAATGAATTGTATGATTATAATACTGTATTAGTTGTTGCGGTTTGCAATCTAACTAAGGATTGATAAAAGTGATTTAGTTTATGACCCAAGGCAATATTATCATAATCATCACTTACTAATTGCCTGGCATTTTCGGCAATCATATGATACATGTTTTTATTTTTTTGCAGTTCATTTATAGCATTTACAAATTCATCCGGGGTATTTGCAATTAATATATTCTTCTTATCAGTATAATTAATTCCTTCAGCACCGATACTCGTTGATATAACAACTTTGCCCAATGCCATACCTTCAATTATTTTTACTCTCATACCTGAACCGGAAAACAATGGAACAATCATAATATCTTTTCCCTGCATGTATTGAACAGGGTTGTCAATATTCCCTTCAACAGTAATATTTTTGAATTTCTTATTCAGAATATTTGAAGGCATGTTTTTACCGGCAAGAAAGATTTGAATATTCGGAATAGCATTGATTAGCTTAGAATGTACATTTTTCAAAAACCAATTTACCCCTTCAATATTTGGAAACCAATCCATAGAACCCAAATGAAAAACCGAAAACTCTTCATTGACCGTACTTTGTTGCCGGTATTCTTCTAAATCCAGACTTAGTGGAAACACAATGGATTGAATATTGTGATTAACTTGTTTGAAGTAATTTAAATCTTCCTGAGAAATGGAAACCACAGCATCAATGTTCTGCAACGTTTCAATTTCAAATTGCTTTAATTGTGCTGTCAGTTTTTTGAGGTACCATTTGGTAACAGGGTTCTTTTCATTTTGATACAATCTATGCCAAACGATGTGCTCAACATTATGTGCCCGCAATGCAATTTTTGCCTTACTATGCTCTCTAATTACTTGAAGATAAGGAGCCATAAACAAGCTCTCTAATTGAACAACATCGTAATTTCCTTTTTGAAGCTTTTCAATTAATTTTTCTTCAAACTTTTTACAATAAAATCTGCTTACCTGATAAGATTGATTTTTAATCAAATGAGATAGAGCGGCAACAGGTTTTACTGCTGTATTAATATCTACTGTCTCTAAATTTGTTTTCGCTACAAAATGATTGTCTATAGCGCTTACATCTACAAAATGTTTGGGTGTATTTACAGACAAAACATCTACATCTACATTTTGACTCCAAAGCGCTTTAGTGATATTGTACATAGCAATTGCACCACCATCACGTGGTGGAAAAGGAACCCTTAAACACAATTGAAGTACTCTCACTTTTTTAATTTAAATATTTTGGTAAACCACCCAATATAGAAATCTAAATTCAACAAGGCAGCATCTTTAGACGCTTTATACATCAAAAATAGACCTATTGGCAGTAATATGAAAGTAGAAAGCCACATTCCTTGATATGCCTCCAGAACTCCTTCTCTAGCAAACTTTTCGCCCGAAATGGAAATGATATGATATACCAGGAAAAAGAACACGGATATAATTACCGGAACGCCTAATCCTCCCTTTCTTACAATAGCCCCAAGTGGGGCACCAATTATAAACAACACGAAACAGGCCACCGATAAAGTGAATTTTCTATGCCATTCAATCTTAAATCTCGCCAAAGAACGCTCTCTAAAACTCAGCTCATTACTACTTGCATTGATATAACTTTTAATGCTTCTGGTTTGTGAAATAGCACTATTGGTAATTGATCGCATTTGATCTTTCGAGATATTGGTTAAAGGAAACGCCTTAGCAGGTTCTACTTTTGAATAAAACGAACTGTCCTTAATAAATGAATAATAAGGTTTCAAATTTTTATAAAATTCAAATTTTCTTTTTTGATAAACAGTACTAAAGCTATCAATAGAAGTGCTTAACTGATCCACATTCATCATTTGAAAATTATCCTTAAACAAATCTTCATTGGTACGGTTAAGTTGAAAGGATGATAAATCGAAGCGAATTAAATCTGATTTAAATTTTGAACGAATTAAAGGATGTGTATTCACATTATTGCTTCGCTTATCTTGTTCTTCATAACGCTGTCCATCAAACAATGAAATTAGCAAGTAGCGTTCATCATCAGACATTTTCATGCTACCCGAATCAGCAACTGTTACAATTTTATTTCCCTGTCCACTGGTATGATCATAGATCATTATGTCTTTTAAGGTTTGATTGTCATCCCCTTTTTCTCCAACGCGAATATTGAATCCATCTATTCCGTTATAAAAAACACCCTCTTTTAATGATAGTGCCGGTTTTTGCTGCCTTACATCATAAAGCAATGAGCCCATTTTTAAATTGGTATATGGAAGTACTGTGTTAGAAAAGTAAAAGGCCACACCGCTAATTAGAATCACAATAATTAACAGAGGTTTCATTATGCTCAGCAAAGAAATTCCTGCAGATTTTGCGGCTACCAATTCATACTTTTCTGCTAAGTTGCCAAATGTCATAATAGATGAAACAAGCATGGCCAAAGGCAAAGCCATTGGAACCAAAGTAGCTACGGCATACATTAATAATTCAGCAACAACATACCACTCCAGCCCTTTCCCTACCAAATCATCAATATATTTGAATAGAAATTGCATAAGCAATACAAACAGCGCAATAAAAAAAGTGGCTACAAACGGACCTACAAATGATAAAATGGTTAGCTTATGGAGCTTTTTCAAAGCTTGGTAGGATATTGAAATTTATACATGCAAGATAGCAAAATACCCAAATTGAGTACTCAAGAGCTTAACGCATTATTAGACGTAAAATTTTTTGAGTTGAAACAATCTGTAATGGATAAGGCTACTCATCTATTAAGTTCATTGGAGTTGAATTTAAAAGAAGAGACCGGTTTTCATCGTGCGCATATACCAAATGGAGTTTTAGATGTTGACAGCAAAATTAGCAAAGGAGAAAATTATAGAGGACTGCCGTATTTAGTTTTAGATTACCCGAGGTATTTTAAGAACGAAAATATTTTTGCTTTTAGAAGTATGTTCTGGTGGGGTAACTATTTCACTTTTACATTGCATTTATCAGGAATGCACCTGGAACATTATTTGCCAAAATTAAAAACCAACCTCAATAAATTAGAATTAAGAAACACGTATATAAGTATTGGCGAAAACCCCTGGGTTCATCATGTAGATAATTCACATTATTTAACAGTGCAGGAATGGCGAAATTCAGTAGATGAAAAGGCCTACTTTGAAAATGCCAAGTACATTAAATTGGTAAGAAAATTAGACATCAATAACTGGGACCAGGCCGCAGCCTTTGGTTTAGAGTCTTATAAACTTTTCTTAAATACGATAAGCTAAACTCCTAATTTGTGCTTTAGGTTGTCAACTTGCTTTTCCCAAATCATAGAATTTTCCTCTATCTCATCAGGCTCAGCAAAATCAGTAACTAATAAAGCAGTGTCTCTGGTCATATCGTCTACAACAATCTCAATTTCAAAAAAGGTGTCTTCGGGGTCATCAACCCATTTAAAATGAACCATTTTCTGATCGCGGTGATGAACCATTTTTGCTTTTTGCTCATCATCGCCCCATTTAAATGTATACACTCCATTTTGAATTGTCACATCATCTGCAAACCAGTCTGACAATCCATTTGGGGTTGAAATATAGCTGTAAAGGATTCTGGGAGAAGTTTTCACTTCTATTTCTATTTGGTATTTTTTTTTGGTTTTTGTAGTCATCTGAAAAACATTAAGGTCCATGAATACCATGGTGATGGCAATATAACGAATTTATTAAATAGTGCATTTTACACAAGAAATATGGCTCATCTTGTATTACAAAAAGATTAATATTTACAATTTTGCATTATCTTTGGCGCCCTGTTAGAATGGCGAGATAGCTCAGCTGGTTAGAGCGCAGCACTCATAATGCTGAGGTCGAGGGTTCGAGTCCCCCTCTCGCTACAAAAGAAAACCCGGCTTTGAAGAATTTCAAAACCGGGTTTTCTGTTTTCTAATATAGAATTAGAAAATTTTCTTAAAGGCTGATTTAAAATGAGAAAAAGACTCAGCAATTTCAGCATTAAAATCATTTAGCTTTTCACCACCTTCAATGGTAGTATCATTCAACTTTGACTTTAGGGCTTGAAGTTTTTGCTTCATGTCTTCTTTTTTCTCTTTCCATTCATCTTTCGCATCAGCACTACCCAATGCCACGTTCAATCTGAAAACATCCATTTTGGTTTTAAAATCATCAAACGTTTCACTAAGGCCACTAGCCCATTCTACTGTTTTATCATCTGCCTTTCCTTTTAAATCTACAATATCACTTTCTATATCATTTAACTTATGTTGCAATTTACTTTTCTGTTCATCAAATTTTTCTGCAGTTTCTGCCTTGCCCAATGCCAATTGAACTTTGAGTTCTTCTAACTTGGTCTTCAACGAACTCATTTTATCTGCACTTATATCTTTCGCATTCTTTAAATTATCCTCTGCTCCATGCAAATAATCTTTCATGTTCTTTTTTTGATTTTCAAATTCATCTATAGATTCTTTTTTTCCTAAATGCATTTGAAGTTCTAATTCTTCTACTTTGGCTCTTACTTTATTAGCCGAATTTTTTAAGTTATCTACTAGTGCTGTCATGGTATGATTAATTATAATTTGTTTTTTCAAATATAACTCTAATTGCCTCTTAAAAGTATGATACGGGTCATAAAAAAAGGGGCGAAAACCAGATTTTTCGCCCCATGTCGTATAATGATAGTATTCTACAATTGAGAACTTACCACCTAACCGAATTATATGAAAAGTCATTACACGATTAAAGTACAAAGTTAAGATGAGCTATCAGCCTGAACAATGATCTAGGTCATAAATTAGGAACCAATACTTTCAATTTCTCTTTGCTTACTTGAACTGTAAATCTTGGATTCACCTCAAATCCTTCTCCGTCATAATGGGCTAAATTGCTTTCTGAGGATTCAACATTTATAGCCTCTGCTTTAAAACTCTTATAATATTTTGAACGGTGAATGGACTTAGAATAAAACCGATATAGCAATACAAAATTATACCAAAAAGGATAAGGATTCAAAATGCAAATATCTAACATTCCATCACTGGGATCTGAATGAGGAGAAATAACTGCATCATTGCCATATTGAGTACCTAGCGCAAAATCTACAACTACGGCTTTTCCACTCCACTCAATATCATTAAATTTTAAATTATAAAAAGCCGGTTTGTATGAAAAGAGATTTTTAAATGTTAGTGTCATGTAATTCAGAATGCCCCGGTTTTTGGTTTTGCTAAATTGCTCGCTAATCAATGCATCAAATCCTAAACCGGCTATGTTGATGTAATAATTCCCGTCAATTTCTGCCGTATCTACATCAAGATAGTTTTCTGACAATACAACTTCTATCGCTTTTTCAACTTTTAAAGGAATTTTTAAATGCCTTGCATATCCATTTCCTGAACCCAAAGGAATGATACCAAGCGCTGTGTTAACTTGTTTAGCTAATCGGCTAATTAAGCTGATAGTTCCATCCCCTCCGCATGCTATAATTTTGTCAAATGGCTCTGACAAAATTCTGTTCTTTATTTCAGAGAATTTATCCCTGGTATTCCAAATTTCAAAATGCGCATCCACACTGTTTGGCACTAGATTCTCAATGGTATCAACTAATGAATTGTGTGTTTTTGCGCCAGCAACAGGATTAATAACAAATAGCACTTTTGACATGCTACAAATAAATGTAAAATATTAAGATGAAAGCCAAGCTTTTAGAGGATTTATTCTTGCTTCAATTGGCCAAATTTTAACATTAGAAGCATCTCGCTTTATGCAGGTTAACCTAAATATTAATAACTTAGTGTTTTGTAATTCAGGAAGTTTTTTATTCTAAATTTTTAAAAAATAACGCCACCCCAGAAGTATATGATTAAAATTAAAAATATACATAAATCATATCAAATTGGTAAAAATCGATTGCATGTTCTTAAGGGAATTGATTTAGACATTAAATCCGGTGAGCTAGTATCCATTATGGGTTCATCCGGTTCAGGTAAGTCCACATTATTAAACATTCTTGGAATATTAGATAATTACGAAAAAGGAGAATACCGATTAGGTGACACTTTAATTAAAGACCTAAATGAAACGCAAGCAGCTAAATTGCGCAACGAGTATATCGGATTTGTTTTTCAGTCATTTAATCTGGTAACATTTAAGAATGCAATGGAAAATGTTGCTTTGCCACTTTATTATAAGAATGTAGGACGAAATAAAAGAAATAAAATTGCAATGGAATATTTGGATAGAGTTGGCCTGGCAGATTGGGCGACACATATGCCGAATGAATTATCGGGTGGTCAAAAACAAAGGGTAGCTATTGCACGTTCTCTTATTACAGAACCAAAAGTAATTTTAGCAGATGAACCAACCGGTGCTTTAGACTCTGTAACTTCTGAAGAAGTAATGCAAATTTTAAAAGATGTGAATAAAAGCGGCATGACAGTTATAATTGTTACTCACGAAAATGACATCTCCAAAGAAACCGAAAGAATTATACGATTAAAAGATGGTGTTATAGAAACACATCAAGAAGTAATAGCTGAATAAGAAATGTTTAATCTAGATCGTTGGCAAGAAATATTAGAGACCATTAGCAAAAACAGGTTAAGAACTTTTTTAACCGCTTTTAGTGTTGCATGGGGAATTTTTATGCTTATTATTTTGCTAGGTGCCGGAAGTGGATTAACAAATGGTGTTCAAAGTCAGTTTATGGCAGATGCCATCAATACGCTTTGGATTAACAGTGGTCAAACAGGCCTACCCCACAATGGACTGAAGGCCGGCCGAACCATAGATTTAACCTTAGAAGATTATGAGCAGATTAAAAGAATGCCGGGTATTGAATACATCAGTGCACGAGCAAGAGTTGGTGGTACACGATTAATAACTTATAAAAATGAGAGTGGATCATTTTTTATTGTAACTGATTTTGCAGATGGGCAATACCTCGAAAACCTTACCATGGTACAAGGAAGATTTTACAATGACACCGATTGTGATGAGTATAAAAAGGTGTGCACCATTAGTACTAAAGTTCGCGACATCATTTTTAAAGATGAAGATCCCATTGGTAAATACATTTTAGCAGATGGTATTCCGTTTCAGGTAATAGGTGTATTCTATGATACTGCAGATAGAGACATGAATAGAATATATATTCCGACCTCTACAGCAATGAAAACTTATAGTGATGGCAACAAATTACGTGTAATCTGGTTGCAACCGGAAAACAAATCTATCGTCAGTTCAAATATAATGCTTGAAGAAATAAAAGCAATCTTAGCAACCAATCACAATTATGATATTAATGATAAGAAAGCAATTTGGGCCACAAATAATGGAGAAAGTTATGTCGAGACCATGCAAATTTTTACCGGTATTAAAATGTTTGTTTGGTTTATAGGAATACTCACCATAATAGCCGGAATTGTAGGAGTTAGTAATATTATGATGATTGTTGTAAAAGAACGAACAAAAGAAATTGGAATTAGAAAAGCAATTGGCGCAACTCCAGGGTCAATTATTGGAATGATATTGCAAGAATCTGTATACATTACAGCTATAGCAGGCTATACAGGTTTGGTGCTTGGAGTTATTGCCCTTGAGGTTGCACAAAAGTATCTTCCGGAATCAGACTTCTTTTTAAACCCGCAGGTTGATTTAAAAACCGCTATTACTGCAACAATTGTTTTAATAATTGCCGGTGCATTAGCTGGGTTTTTTCCATCAAGAAAAGCTGCAAAAATAAAACCTATAGTTGCACTGCGTGATGAATAATAATAAAGACACAATATGTTTGATCTAGACAGATGGCAAGAAATAATTGCAGTTCTTAGAAAGAATAAACTGAGAACTGCCTTAACTGCATTTGGTGTGCTTTGGGGAATACTAATGCTGGTACTCATGCTGGGAGCAGGTACAGGATTAGAAAATGGTATAAAATCAAACTTTGGTGGAACTGCAACCAACAGTTTTTTTGTTTGGGCACAAAGAACTACCAAGCCTTACATGGGATTGCCACCAAATAGATCTTTTAGATATACGAATGAAGATGCCATTGCAATTAAAAAAATTCCTGAATTGGATGTTGTTTGCCCAAGAAACCAAATTGGTGGGTACAGAAGTGCAAACCAGGTTATTCGGGGCAAAAAATCAGGTGCTTTTAATGTAATGGGAGATTATCCTGATGTATTAAAAATTGAACCCAAACCAATAGTGCAAGGCAGGTTCATAAATGATCTTGATATTGATAACCAAAGAAAAGTGATAGTAATTGGAGAATATGTAAAAGATATTCTTTTTGAAGAAGATGAAAATCCCATTGGTGAATTTGTTGGCATAAATGGAATTTACTTCAAAGTTATTGGTGTCTTCGGAACGCATAGAAGTGGAGAACGTGCAAGAGATGAAACAAAATCTCTACACATACCTTTTACTACATTTCAGAAATCGTTTAATTATGGAAATACTGTAGGATTTTTTGCAATTACTTCCAAACCCAATATACCTGCTTCTGAAGCAGAAGAATTAGTAATTGCATTACTTAAAGAACGGCATAAGATTTCGCCCGATGATCAAATGGCTGTTGGCCATTTCAATTTAGAAAAAGAGTATAATAAATTTATGGGGCTGTTTGATGGAATAAATATTTTAGTGTGGTTTGTTGGAATTTTTACCATTATTGCCGGTGCAATTGGTGTTAGTAATATTATGTTAATAGTTGTAAAAGAACGAACAAAAGAAATTGGTATAAGAAGGGCCATTGGTGCAAGACCCGCAACAATAATAAGTCAAATTATGTTAGAGTCTATATTTTTAACAACGATTGCCGGCTATACAGGATTGGTAATTGGTGTCTTAATATGGCAAGCAGTTGAAGGTGCTATTGGTGAAGGAAACGGAACATTTGCAAATCCACAAGTAGATTTTAATGTGGCTATGATTGCCTTAGGTGTTTTAGTAGTAACCGGGGCAATAGCAGGTTTAATGCCGGCTAACCGAGCCGTAAGCATAAGCACAGTAGATGCGTTAAGAACAGAATAAATTATATTTAATAATAGTTATGAAATTAAAATCATTTTTGAGAATTTTTATTGGACTGCTTATAGCAGTAGTATTTATTGGTACCATTTACTTTTTGTACGACAAGAGCCAGGAAAAACCTGTGGAGTATGAAACAGAAAATGTAATTGAAACCAACATCATTAAAAAAAGTGTTGCAACTGGTGCGGTAGTACCAAGAAAAGAAATTGAAATAAAGCCAAAGGTGTCAGGCATTATTGATCAGATTTACATTGAACCGGGACAAATGGTTAAGCGTGGAGATTTAATTGCCAGAATAAAAATTACACCAAACATGGTTAATTTGAATAATGCTGAAAGCAGGGTAAACCGCTCTAAAATTAATTTTAATAATGTGAAAATTGAGTACGACAGAAATTTGAAACTAAAACAGGATGAGGTAATTTCTGAATCGGAGTTCAAACAATTCGAGTTGAATTTTAATTCTGCCAAAGAAGAAATGGAAGCTGCGCAAAACAATCTTGATTTAATTAAAAAAGGATCAACAAAGGCATCTGGTAAAAGCTCAAATACTTTAATTAGAAGTACCATTAGCGGAATGGTGCTGGATGTACCTATAGAAGAAGGTAACTCTGTAATAGAAAGCAATACATTTAATGATGGAACTACTGTAGCATTTGTAGCAGATATGGGCGAAATGATTTTTGAGGGAAAGGTAGATGAATCTGAAGTGGGAAAACTAAAACCCGGAATGGATCTAATTCTAACTATTGGCGCAATAGATGAAGAAAAATTTCATGCGGACTTGGAATATATTTCACCAAAAGGAGTAACAGAAAATGGTGCCATACAATTTGAGATTAGAGCAAAAGTCGTTTTAGACGAAGGCAATTTTATTCGTGCAGGCTATAGTGCCAATGCAGATATTGTATTAGATAGAAAAGACAGTGTAATGGCCGTACCCGAAAATTTAGTTCAGTTTGCAGAAGACAGTGTATTTGTTGAAGTAAGAACCGGTGACCAAGAATTCGAAAAACGCTTAATTAAAACAGGTATTTCAGACGGAATAAACATTGAAATTTTAGAAGGACTGAGTAAAGATGACGAAATAAAACAGCCCAATACTGAACTGGAAGACGCAAATAGAAGAGGGTAACTTATTTCTTTTTTGTTAGTTTTTTCTGCAGTCCAATATTGATATAATACCGATTTGTTCTTGCCTCCTTAACAAGTCCATCAAGCTCTGATCCAAACCCAAAGAAATATCCCAACTGCGGTGAAAAGACCAGTTCATTTGATATATTAAAATCGAAAGCTAGTCTTGCTGAAATACCTAAATTCATCTTCGTGCTTTTAATTTCTGACTTTTCTATTCCAGTATATGAATCTGACAAGTGAAGAGAATATTTGAGCCCGGCATTAAAATCAATCATATCAAAAAATTTAAAATTTGCCGGATATACTGCAAATGTCAAAACAGATTTATTAAAGATTACTTTTTCATACGTTCCATTATTAGCAATTTCCAAATCGCTACTATACCTTTCAAAACCAACTGAAAATCTAACATGTAAACTATCCCAGTTTAAACTGTCAATTGCAATTTCAGTATTAAATCCGGCTCTGCTTGAATAGTCTGAAGAATAACGAGGGTTTTGGTCTTCATTATCATAATACTGATTCATTACTACCCCTCCAAAAACCTCAATGTTTTGCGCCTGCGAAAAGTTGCATTCAATTAAACCAAATAACAACGCAACAATACATTTTAGCTTCATACTATTTCTTATTTGATAAAACCTGCTCTAAAATATTTGTCGTCACTATTTATTCTAATGAAGTAAATGCCACTATTCAGTTCAGATACATTTAATGAACTATTATTAATTACTTTATTCTGTACAACTCTACCCTCGCTATTATAAATTGATATTATAGTATTATCAGTGCTAAGTATTGGTAAATCTAAATACAAAATAGCTTTCACCGGATTAGGATAAACAAATATGGATTGATAGCTGATTTCATCAAACCCCGGTGTAAATTGTTCTTCTAACAAAAGTGTTTTTCTGCTCACTGTCTGTCCCGCTTCCATTCCACCGGCAATAATTCTCTTCACCCCAAACGAATTATCTATTTCAGCAATACCACGTAAGTCCATAGGCAGTATTAATCCCTGAGTAAACCATCCATTAATATTTCCTGCCGGAGCAAACAAACTGCGGTCGGCTGGTGGCACTCCTCCACTTCCATTATATGCAATGCCATTATAATTGTAAGTAATCTTTGAGCCACCAATCCAATACATGGCATCATTGCTTCCAAAAGTAGCAGCGCAACGATATCCCGGCTCACCAGCAAAATTTAATGGATTAGACCAGGTAATTTGTGTTGGGTCTGCCGGATCTATAATTCCCATTCTTAATTGGTTTTGCACATTAAATGCACCGGCCATTGATGCACCACCATAATAATAAATGGTATCACCTTTTATTAAACCAGATGCACCAAATGATTTGTAAATATTATTGTTTGGTACTTGTGTACCGGCTGCCCATGTATCTAATGCAGGATTATAAATTTGAACATTTACCCGATTGGATGTATTACTCCATCCGGTTATAACATAAATTAAACTGTCTCTCCAAACTGCCTGAACATGGTCATCTATAGCAAGCGGTATGGCTGCTCCATCTGCTAAGAACTGATTAGAATCAGGATCATAAATGTGAACTTTGTTAGAACTTATTTCATTACCACTCGGC
>JABDLV010000236.1 GCA_013001815.1 Bacteroidia bacterium | reverse complement strand
AACACCCTTTTTTAATCTTATTTTTAAGCCAATGCCCGGGTGGCGGAATTGGTAGACGCGCCACTTTGAGGGGGTGGTGAGAGCAATCTCGTACGAGTTCGAGTCTCGTCTCGGGCACAAACAATTTTCATTTTAGATAATAAACAGAAGAACATGTTTTGTATTGTTGATTTAGAAACAACAGGAGGAAGTGCAGCTTATGACAGAATTACTGAAGTTGCCATATACAAACATGATGGAACTGAAATTGTTGATGAATACGTAACACTAGTAAATCCGGAAAGAAGCATACCTTTATTTATTACTGGGTTAACCGGCATTGATGATGAAATGGTTGCTGCTGCACCATCTTTTTTCGAGATAGCTAAGGACATTATTGAATTTACAGAAAATACAACTTTAGTTGCACACAATGCCAGGTTTGATTATTCCTTTTTAAGACAAGCCTTTAAAGACTTAGGTTATGATTATAAAAGAAAGACAATTTGTTCATGTAAACTGTCTAGAAAACTCTTACCTGGTTATCGTTCTTATGGATTAGGAAATTTGTGTAAAGAGCTGAACATCCCTAACAGTGCAAGACACAGAGCTGCCGGAGATGCTTTGGCAACGGTAACCCTATTTGAATTACTCCTACTAAAAGACAACAAAGGACTCATTGATTTCTCTATTACTGAATGGAAAAACGAACTTAAGTTTCCTGATACCATTAAACCGGATGAAGTTTTTAATCTGCCCGAGGAACCTGGTGTTTATTATTTCTTAAACAATCAGCAAGAAATTATTTATGTAGGTAAAAGCAAGAATTTAAAAAAGAGAGTATCCAGCTATTTTAATTTAAAGAAACACCCAAGAGCTAAAAAATTGCATAACGACATTGCACACTTTTCTTATGAGTTAACCGGAAATGAAACTGTTGCCCTACTCCTGGAAACCAATGAAATAAAAAAACATCAACCCAGATACAACAGGGCCAGAAAAAGAGACAATAGTGGTTATGGAATTTACGATTCAGTAAACCAAAACGGATTTATTGAATTGCATATAGAAAAAGAACATGATGATGCACTTCCAGTAGCCTCTTTTATTACCAAAGGTAAAGCAGAAGCAAGCTTAAATAAAATGATTGACAAACATCATTTATGCTTGAAACTTTGTGAATTAGAAGCCAAAACCAAGGGACCATGTTTTCACTTTCATTTAAAGAAATGCAATGGGGCATGTGTAAATAAAGAGACTGCCAGTGAGTATAACCAAAGAATTGATGAAGTAATAAAACAGTTTACATTTGAACAGCCCAGCTTTATCCTGCTAGACAAAGGAAGAAATGCTGATGAAACAAGTGTTGTTTGTGTTGAAAATGGCCAATACCGCGGATTTGGATATATAGAAGGAAGCGGTGAGGGATACTCAACTAGTGATTTAATGGAATGCATTACTGAAAGCGATAACAATCGCGATATACAATCCATACTGCGTGCACAGATCTATAAAAACCAATACAAAAAACTTATAAGCCTTTAATTTGTGAAAACAAATAAACAAGTTGCGAATGCCATCTTGATGGTTAGACCCAACAATTTTCAATACAACGAAGAAAATGCTGAAACCAATGAGTTTCAAAATGCTCCGGCCAATCAAGTATTAAGATCAAGGTTGCATGACATAGCTATGGTTGAGTTTGATATTGCAATTGAAAATATTGAGCAATGCAAAATTCAAGTAGTAGTTGAAAATGAAAACCCTGAGAGTAAATCTCCGGATGCCATTTTTCCGAACAATTTTGTTGTGTTTCATCATGATGGAAATGTGTACATACAAAAAATGTATTCTTCCAATAGAAGAAATGAGCTAAGCCAATCTCAGATAAATGAAATTGCCGGATCATGCAATTATAAACTTGAGTCAATAACAGATTTAAGTGACCTTGCTAAGGAAAATCAATTTCTCGAAGGCACCGGAAGCATTATATTTAACCATTCTAAAAACCAGGCCTATGCTGCATTATCGCCAAGAACTGATTCAGAATTACTAAAGTCTTTTTGCAATAAGATTGGATACACTCCAATATTGTTTGATACCAAACTAAAATCAGGCAATCAATTATACCACACCAATGTAATGTTGAGTATCGGAGAAAAGTTTGCAGTTATTTGCGATGAAGTAATTGCTTCCACAAAAGAAAGAAAACAAGTATTAGATAGCTTAACAAATAGTGGTCTAAAGATTATTAAAATTAAATACGACCAAATGCTTTCGTTCTGTGCAAATATTTTAGAAGTGAAAAATATTGAAGGAAATTCATACATTATTATGTCCGCTAATGCATACCAAGGGTATACTCCTGAGCAAAAAATCCTATTAAGTAAGGAAGGAGAACTTTTACCCATTCCCATCAATACCATTGAAAAGATTAGTGGAGGCAGCATGCGATGCATGATGGCAGAAATATTTCGTTAATTAAATAGTAAATTTATAGCGTGACTGATTCACTAAAAATAAAATCGCCACAAACACAAACTGAGTTTGATGAATACTATAATTTGCGTTGGGAAATGCTGAGGAAACCTTGGAATAAAGAACCGGGCTCAGAAAAAGACGAAGGAGATAAAAATGCTCTACACTTTATGGCTATGATAAATGATAGTATTGCCGGTGTTGCCAGATTGCAGTTTAACAGCCCAAATCAGGCACAGCTCAGATATATGGCCGTTTCGAGCAATCATCAAAAGAATGGTATTGGTAGTGCATTATTGAACAGACTAGAGGCTATCGCAAAAGAAAATGGAGCAACAGAACTTATTTTACAAGCGAGAGATGTTGCATTAGATTTTTATAAGAGCAACCAATACATTATAATTGAAAAAACGTATTTGCTGTTTGATAGCATACAACATTACTTAATGAAAAAAGAATTATAAAATGAAAATTGATATAGTTACGGTACATCCCGATTTATTAAGTAGCTACTTTAACCACTCAATTCTTAAAAGAGCACAAGAAAAAAGCTTGGTGCAAATTGAATTGATTAATTTAAGAGACTATTCAACGAACAAACAAAAAAGTGTTGACGATTATGCTTATGGTGGCGGTGCAGGTATGGTTATGCAAGCGGAACCAATCGCAAACTGTATTGATACCTTGCAAAAAAATACAAAGTATGACGAGATCATTTATATGTGTCCTGATGGAGAATTGTTGAACCAACCAACACTCAATAATTTTTCATTGAAAAAAAACCTGCTCATTTTATGCGGACATTATAAAGGAGTAGATCAAAGAATTAGAGACACCTACATTACAAAAGAAATTTCCATTGGTGATTATGTGTTGAGTGGCGGAGAAATTCCTGCTGCTGCATTAGCAGATGGAATAATCAGGTTACTGCCAGGTGTTTTAAACGATGAAACCTCTGCCCTTTTCGATTCATTTCAAGATGATTTGCTAGCTCCACCGGTATACACCAGGCCTGAAAACTGGCGTGGAAATACAGTACCCGAAATATTGCTATCTGGAAACGAAAAAGCAATTAATGACTGGAGGCATGAAAAGTCGGTTGAGCTGACTAAAGAAAAAAGACCTAATTTGCTTAACAGTAAGTAGTTAAGCCCAAATAGAAATAGGCTTAAAGTCTTTTATTATTTTGAAAATATTGTACCTTTGCAGCCTGCATTTCGCATATTTTAGATAAGAATACCATGGACAGCATAAAATTTGTAGAAGAAAATACCAAGTCTTTTGACCCGAATAATATTCCTGATTTTAAATCAGGTGATACGGTAACGGTAACCTATAAAATTATTGAAGGAACTAAAGAAAGAGAACAGCAATTTCAAGGTGTTGTATTACAACGCAGAGGAAATGGAAATACTGAAACCTTTACTGTTAGAAAAATATCTAATGGCGTTGGTGTAGAAAGAGTATTTCCGGTTTGTAGTCCAAAAATTGCAAAGATTGAGATAAATAAAAAAGGTGTTGTTCGTAGAGCAAGAATATTTTATTTACGAGGTATTACCGGAAAGAAAGCAAGAATCGAAGAAAAGAGGGTTTAATTACCCCATACCAGAAACATTTCTTATTGAAAGACTCTTTGAAAAAAGGGTCTTTCTTTTTTTTACCTAGTTGTCTTTGTCATTCCCAATTTTCCTTTGCAAGGAAATTGACTCATCATGTATATCATCAAATACTTTTTTTACAAACGGCTTAGACAAACCCAGGTTTGTAGCCAACTTACGCACTCTATCAATTATTTGATTCCATCTTTCTAATTGAAAAATTGTTACGTTGTTCTCCTTTTTGTACTTCCCTATTTTTTTGATGTAATGCATACGAAGTGCTATTTTTTCTAATAGCTCTTCATCAATTACATCAATCTTATTTCTTAAACTATCTAATTCATTCTTAAATTCCTCATTCAGTATTTCACTTGACTTGAATTGTAGCGAACTTATTAATGCCTCCAGTACATCCGGAGTAATTTGCTGCTGCACGTCACTTAGGGCATTGGGTGGATCAATATGTGTTTCAATCATTAATCCATCCATAGCTAAATCAAATGCCTTTTGCGCAACCTTTGGTAATAATTCCGGTGTACCACAAATATGACTGGCATCACACAGTAAAGGATATTCAGGAAACAATCTCTTTAATTCGATTGCAAACTCCCAATACGGCAAATTTCTATATGGTAAATTATTTCTATAATGAACTCCTCTATGAATTAAACCAATATCATTTATTCCACTATTTTGAATCCGTTCAATTGCACCTAACCAAAGAGACAATTCTGGGTGAATGGGATTCTTAATTAAAACAGGAATGTCTACTCCCTTTAAAGCATCTGCAATTTCTTGCACTGAAAAAGGATTTACGGTGGTTCTGGCGCCCAACCAAACCATATCAATTCCATTTTTTAAACACAACTCTAAATGTTTCGGATTTGCAACTTCAGTACACACCTGAAAACCAAATTGCTCTTTAACAGATTTAAGCCAGCCTAGACCTTTCTCTCCCACTCCTTCAAAATTTCCCGGTCTTGTCCTGGGCTTCCAAAGCCCGGCCCGATACACCACATCTGAAAAATTCTCAGAAATAGCCTTTGCAGTGCTAATCACCTGCTCTTCAGACTCGGCACTACATGGACCAAAAATATAGTATGGCCTGCTTGCCTTTTTGAAAAACCCGGCATAAGGTTTTACCGCCTTAATTTCTTCTATTTCGTTTGTTTGAGTAGACATCATTAATAATATATCATAAATATATAATCAAAATTAAAATAAACCGATGCTTTCATTATTTTTATAAGCTTATTCTACCAAATTTATGGCAGCTGGCAACGGAATAGCAAATTTAGACCCTAAAAAATTCATCATCATTAAAGGTGCGGCAGTACACAATCTTAAAAAAATTGATGTTGCCTTACCCCGAAATAACTTTATTGTAATCACTGGTGTTTCCGGCTCCGGTAAATCTTCCTTGGCTTTTGACACCCTTTATGCAGAAGGTCAAAGGCGATATGTTGAAAGCTTGTCATCTTACGCTCGTCAGTTTATTGGACGAATGGACAAACCAAAAGTGGATTACATTAATGGCATTGCACCGGCCATAGCCATAGAGCAAAAAGTTAATACCAGAAACCCTCGTTCAACAGTTGGTACATCAACTGAAATTTACGATTACCTAAAACTTTTGTATGCCAGAATTGGAAAAACAATTTCGCCAGTTAGCAAAAAAGAAGTTAAAAAACATACTGTGAGTGATGTAGTTGATTATGTATGTAAGATTAATCCCGGCAACAAAGTTTTTATTTATTCAACATTTACTCAAAGAGCCGGTAGGACCATAAAAGATGAATTAAACATACTTCTGCAAAAAGGTTTCGCGCGGATTGATTATAAAGGAGAAATTCTAAGAATTGAGGATTTACTTGAAAAGAAAATTACTGCTTTCAACAAAAAAATGCCGGCACCTAAAAAAGGCAGCGCTAACAATGAAGAGAATTATAGTCAAACCATTAAAGACATCTTCATTCTAATTGATAGAGTTGCAATAGTCGATGAGTTGGATGATGACACAAAAAGCAGAATAGCGGACTCAGCACAAACTGCGTTTAATGAAGGACACGGAATTTGTT
>JABDLV010000229.1 GCA_013001815.1 Bacteroidia bacterium | reverse complement strand
AATGTGGGACGTACTGGGCTCGAACCAGTGACCCCTAGCTTGTCGAGCTAGTGCTCTGAACCAGCTGAGCTAACGTCCCTTAAAGGCGAATATAACTAAAATACCTGTCAGTAATATGTAATATTTTAGTATTGATTTATAGTGTATTTTGCCAAAAATTGTAGATTTGTCTAGCGCAATTAAATTATATAAATAATGAAAATCATAAATATTGTTTTATCTGTAGTTATCTTATTATTAGCTGCTTATTTATATTACATCATTTCTCAACCTATTAAGTTTCAAAAGGAAAAAGAAGTACGATACACAAAAGTAATTGAGCAACTAAAGCAAATAAGAACCACGCAACTAGCTTTTAAAGCTGAAAATGGAAAATATTCTCAGGATTTTAATCAATTGATTGATTTTGCAAAAAATGGACAATTTACTGTGGTTAAAAGAATAGGAAATACAGATGATTCAACTGCTGTAATTGTAAGAGACACAACATATATAAGTGTAAAAGATTCTTTATTTAAAAATAATATTCCGATAGACTCACTTCCAATAATTCCATTTACCAATGGAGCTAAGTTTTCTTTAGAAGCCGGCATTATTGAAAAAGGTAGGGTAAAAGTTCCTGTATTTGAAGTAATAGACACTGAGCCTTTTGATAAGAAAGATGTGTTAAAAGTTGGATCTATGACTGAACCAACCAATGCAGGAAACTGGGAATAAAATATCACCTGAGCTTAATATTGTTGATGAGTCTTTTCATCTTGAATCTTTAAGATATTATCATCTTTTTATAGAGCTAGGTTCAGACGAACTTTCTTATTGCGTTTTTGATCACAAGCGGAATAAATACCTACTTCTTCGCTTTTATGATTTTGCCAACTTTGAAAATAAACTTAGCATTGAAGAAAATATTGAGCAGGTAATTGAAACTGATGAACTCTTAAGACAGCAGGACTTCAATAAAATAAGTGTATCGGTTGTAAATAATACCGCTACGTTACTGCCAGTTCCGTTATATGATGAATCTAAGGCAAAAGATGTACTGGAATTTAATCACAGTATAAATTCAGAAGACTTAATTTATACTGACCACTTAAACAGCTTAGATGCGAAAAACATTTTTTCAGTATCTAATTCCATCTCTTCAATAATTAAAAAACGCTTTAGCAGTGCTACTGTGCATCATTTTTCTAGTTCATTAATTGAAAGTATAACTTTTCAGTACAAAAACATGCAAGCACCTATTTTAACGGTGCATTTTCGTAACAAGAACCTGGAAATAATAGTTACTCAGAATAAGAAGCTTTTGTTCTACAACTCTTTTCCTTTTGTTACTTCCGAAGACTACATTTATTACCTACTTTTTGTTTACGAAAAGTTAGAACTAAATCCGGAAACAGTAAATCTCGTTTTAAAAGGAAACATTGATAGAAATTCAGAATTGTATAAGGTAACCAATAAGTACATTAGAAACGTAAGTTTTGGTACACGACCAGATACGTTTAATTTTAGTTATCGCTTTGATAATTTGGCACATCATAAATTTGCCGCTCTTCTAAACCAACATTTATGCGAATAATTAGCGGGAAATTTAAAGGCAAAGTAATTATTGCACCAAAAAATATTCCTACTCGCCCAACTACAGATTTTGCAAAAACGGGCTTATTTAACATTTTAAGAAATCATTTTGATTTTGATAAGATTCGGCTGCTAGATTTGTTTGCGGGTACAGGCAGCATTACGTTTGAATTTGCCTCAAGAGGCTGCAACGAGAGTATTTCCGTTGAACAAAACCCGGTTTGCTTTAAGCATCTAATTTCAAAAGTGAAAGAATTGGATTTACCGGGTTCAAAAATATACCGAGCAGATGTTTTTAGATTTTTAAAGAAGGATATAGGGACATTTGACATCATTTTTGCTGATCCACCCTACCATTTAAAACTACAAAATGAATTAATTAATCTTATTTTTGATAAAGAACTTTTAAACGAAAATGGATGGTTCGTGTTAGAACAAAGTGAAGATGATGATATAATAGAAAATGAATACTTTGTAGAAAACAGAAAATACGGTCACGTAAGTTTTAGTATTTATAAACATAAGTCATGAGTAACATAGCAGTATTTCCGGGATCTTTTGACCCAATTACGAAGGGACATGTAAACATTATTGAACGGGCATTGCCATTATTTGATAAAATAATAATTGCTATAGGAAAAAACTCGAATAAAAAATACATGTATGATTCTGATAAACGCAAAGAATGGATTATTAATTCTTTTAAAGGAAATAATAAAATTGAGGTAGATGAATACGATGGGCTTACCGTTGATTATTGCAAAAAAGTAAATGCCAACTTTATCTTAAGAGGTTTACGTACCAGTGCAGATTTTGAATTTGAAAGAGCAATAGCTCATACCAATCATAAACTAAACCCTAAAGTTGATACTGTCTTTATTCTTTCATCAGAAGAATACTCATCAATCTCATCAAGCATAGTAAGAGAAGTTGCAAGCCACGGTGGAGATGTATCTATGTTAATTGGTAGAGGGGTTGACCTTTCTTAAGAATTTTTACTCAGAAAATATTCTAAAATTGCTTTACCCGGCTCGGCAATAATTTTGTCTGCTTTTAGATCTGTTCCCTCAAAAGATTCTCTCAATAAATCTTCAAAGTGATGTGCCACTGAACCCACAAAATGAATTTGACTTTTCTCAGCCTGGGGGTAACACTCAACATGATACTTAATAAAGTCTTTGAAGCATTGAATAACCAAGTCCCTTGTATAATCTAAATGCTTGTATGCTGCTAGCTCTTTAGCAAATGACGCTAAATATATATTTGCATGTGGTTGTTGGTAAACATGATTAAACACAATGTCTTTGGTGAGATTCATTGTTTCAGTTAAATGAACTTTGATTTCCTCGGGCACTAAGCCATATAAAAAATCGGCCAATATTTTTTTACCTATGTATGTTCCACTTCCCTCATCTCCCAAAACATACCCAAGTGCCGGTACTCTATTTGGAAATTCCTTTCCATCAAAATAAGCTGCATTAGATCCTGTTCCTAAAATACATACAATACCTGTATCATCTCCACAAGTAGCCATAGCCGCACCCATCAAATCATGGCTCACATTATTATCTGCATTTTTGAATACAACATTCAAACCATTTTCTATTACTGCATTTCTCTCTTTTGACGAACATGATGCACCGTAAAAATAAAGCTCGGTAATCTCTTCTGCTATTAGCTTTAAATCATCAGATTTATTTAAACCATCAATAACAGAATTTGTGGTATGAAACAGTGGATTAAAACCCATGGTTTTAATGTTCCTTGTTTCCCCATTCTTTACAAACCACCAGTCGGCCTTTGTTGAACCACCGTCACCAATTAACAACATAATTTATATGGATAGTATTTTAGAAACTCTTAATAGTTCCTCATTTAACAGTTTATTATTCTTAATTGCCTTACTTAGCGGAGTATGTTTGATATTTGAATTAACTAAACCCACCATTACTCCGCTTTTATTATTCACTAAACTTTCTACTGCTGCCACACCCAATCTGCTTGCCAATATTCTGTCGTAGCAAGTAGGATTACCACCTCTTTGAACATGACCCAGTATAGTTACTCTTGTTTCATAATCGCTCATGCGCTCTTTCACCATTTCCGCAATCTTTAATGCACCTCCCATGTCATCTCCTTCTGCTACCACAACAATACTTGATGATTTTCTATTTGCCTTCCCTTCTTTTAATTTTTCAACCAATTCATCGATATCCGTTTTTTCCTCAGGTAATAATATTTCTTCCGCCCCACCAGCCACTCCCGACCAAAGCGCTATTCTACCTGAATCACGTCCCATCACTTCTACAAAAAATAATCGGTTATGTGCTGCTGCAGTATCTCTTATCTTATCTATTGATTCCAATGCAGTATTTAGTGCAGTATTAAATCCAATGGTAAAATCAGTACCGGCTAAATCATTATCTATGGTTCCCGGTACACCGACAATTGGAAAATTAAATTCCCCAGAAAAAACATCTGCACCTTTAAATGTTCCGTCTCCGCCAATTGCTACGAGAGCATCCACTTTTTCATTCACTAATTTTTGATGTGCTTTTTTTCTACCCTCCTTTGTCATAAAGTCATCACTTCTTGCACTTTTTAATATAGTACCCCCTCTATAAATTATCTTGCTCACACTTCGGGCATCCATGGCCTCAAAATCTCCTTCAATCAATCCTTGATATCCTCTGTATACGCCACAAACTTCTAGTTCATTATATATCCCCGCTCTTACCACTGCTCTTATGCATGCATTCATACCCGGGGCATCACCACCTGAAGTTAATACGGCTATTTTTTTTATACTCACAATAGATGTTTGTCAGAAATTGTTATAATTTTAAATCAATGGTATCAATTCATTTATGAAAAACCAAATTAGGCATAAAGAAATTTCATTTTTTGATAAAGTGTATCAGGTTGTTCGCTTAATACCCAAAGGTAAAGTTACCTCTTATGGAGCAATTGCTAAATACTTGGGTGCTGCTCGATCTGCCAGAATGGTGGGCTGGGCAATGAACAATTCTCATGTGTGCAAGCCACATGTACCGGCCCAAAGAGTAGTTAACCGAATGGGATTACTTACCGGCAAACAACATTTTGGCACACCAAATATGATGCAAAAGTTATTAGAAAATGAGGGGATCAAAATCAAAGACAATCAGATTCAAAACTTTGAAAAACACTTTTGGGATCCTTCAAAAGAGCTACTCTAGAGGCCAAAATTCAACACACAATAATTGCCTATCTTTGCAATAGTTTAATAATACTATGATTACAAAAGAACAAGTAATAGATGCTTTAAAGCATGTTGATGACCCGGATTTAAAAAAGGATTTGGTTACACTGAACATGATTAAAGATGTTGCTATAGATGGTAAAAATGTAAGCTTTACAGTTGTGCTTACCACACCCGCGTGCCCTATGAAGGACATGATTGAAAATGCATGTCGAAATGCAATAATTCATTTTGTAGATAAAGATGCTATTGTAAATATTAATATGACCGCCAATGTTACTTCTAAAAGAAATGAAGAAACTTTATTACCGGGAGTAAAAAATATAATTGCAGTTGCATCGGGTAAAGGTGGTGTTGGTAAATCCACCATTACCACAAACCTGGCTGTAGCACTTGCTAAAAGCGGAAGCAAAGTGGGTTTAATAGATGCCGATATTTATGGACCCTCTATTCCTACCATGTTTGGTGTGCAAAATGAACGACTTTATGTTAACGAAAAAGATGGAAAGCAATTTATGCTGCCAATAGAACGTCATGGTGTTAAAATGTTATCCATTGGTTTTTTATCTGATCCAACAAAAGCAATTGTATGGCGTGGCCCGATGGCATCTAAAGCATTAAGACAATTGTTTGGTGATGCAGAATGGGGTGAATTAGATTATATGCTCATTGACTTACCTCCCGGCACAGGAGATATTCATCTTACTTTGGTTAGTGCTGTGCCTGTTACCGGTGCAATAATAGTTACCACTCCACAAGAAGTAGCATTAGCTGATGCCCGTAAAGGTGTTGCTATGTTTAAAATGGATAAGATTAATGTTCCTGTTTTAGGTGTGGTTGAAAACATGTCTTACTTCACTCCTGCTGAATTGCCTGAGAATAAATATTACTTATTTGGGAAAGATGGTGGTAAAAACTTGTCAGAAGAAATGAATATTCCATTGCTGGGGCAAATTCCATTGGTACAAAGCATTAGAGAAAACGGAGATGGCGGACAACCACAGGCGGTTGAAGAAAACAATGCGGCCAGTGATGCGTTTACTATGTTAGCAGGAAGTGTTGCACAACAAATTGCCATGCGTAACGCTAATGATGAACCCACCAAAAAAGTAGAAACCATAGGATACTAATGGCTGAAGTAAAAAACACAAATCCGGAGTTGCTAGAGCGAATTGAAAATACGCTTGAACAATTGCGCCCTTACTTAAAGGCTGACAATGGAGATGTATCTTTAATTGATGTTACCGATGAAATGGTAGTAAGGTTAAAATTTTTAGGTGCTTGCCAATCATGTTCTATGAGTATGATGACATTAAAAGCCGGTATTGAAGATTCAATTGTAAAAGCCGTGCCTGAAATAAAGGAAGTAATAGCCGTAGAATAAAAAAAGGAGCCGAAGCTCCTAATTCAATTATTTTTCTTGTAGCTTTTAATTGCCTAGTTCCAGTTTACCATCATTTTGAATAATTAAACCTGTTCCACTCTCAGAAATTACAGTTTTGCACACTCCTGTTTGTCCTGAATATATTATACAATCAATAGTACCCGCAGGAATTATTACATCTTTTGAAACATTAGGGACACCACAAATCCAATTGCCTTCTTTATGCCAATCATTATCAATCGCACCGGTCCAGGTGCAAACATTGCTCAATTCGCATATATCTTCTATTAGTATATTGTCAATGAATAATCCGTTTCCATAACCGTTAATATTTACAAAACTTACGATTACATCCATACCGGCATAAGCTGTTAAATCAACTGTATCTCTTCTCCAATCACTAGCAGAATCTGGAAAGAAACTTGAGGTTTGAACGGGAACTGTTGCCAAAACTAAATTCTCTTTAAAATAGCCGGTAGAACTAAAGGTTTCTCCACAATCCGAACTTATATCAATCCTTAGTCCATCATAATATGTTGCATCATAGGGTGAATAAGCAACATCAAAAGTTAAAAAAGGAATTTCGGAAGTACCAAGGGTTATTGGCATCGTTAACATTCCACTTTCTTCAGCAGGAAAATTATTTGCATAATTATCTACATAAGCAGCTGTAGTAGTTGAACTATCACTACCTGTTACTACATTCGAAATCCAGTCTAATCC
>JABDLV010000235.1 GCA_013001815.1 Bacteroidia bacterium | reverse complement strand
AATGCAATTAATGGTGATACAATAATTGCTGTTCCATTAGCCATTAAAGCGGGAAGTTGGTAACACATAGATTTACCACCACCTGTTGGCATAATTACAAAAGTGTCTTTTTTCTTTATTAAATTGTTGATTATAGATTCTTGTTCTCCTTTAAATGCTTCGTACCCAAAAAACTTGTGCAAAGCTTCGTGTAGCGGAATCTCCTTAACTGCGGTTGGCATTGACTTTAGTAATTATTTGAAAATATTAGTTTCTTAATTATAAATATAGTCTAGTTTTGTAATACTATAATATGAAAAAATATTGATATCAGAAAATCAAATAATAAAGCTTGCTAAAAAAACAATTAGAGAAGAATCTAAATCTGCAGAAAATTTAGTCAATTTTATAGATAAGGATTTTGTAAAAAGTGTAAAGCTTATTTTTAGCTCTAAAGGGCGTGTAGTCGTAACCGGCATTGGAAAAAGTGCAATTGTTGCTAACAAGTTGGTTGCCACGCTAAACTCTACCGGTACACCAGCAATATTTATGCATGCAGCAGATGCCATTCATGGTGATCTGGGAATTATTCAAAAAAACGATATCGTTATTTGTATCTCTAAAAGTGGCAATACACCAGAAATAAAAGTATTAGTGCCCCTATTGAAAAACAGCGGAAATGCGCTAATTGCCATTGTAGGGGATAAAAATTCCTTGTTGGGGCAGCAAGCAAATTTGGTATTAAATACATGGGTAGCAAAAGAAGCTTGCCCAAATAATTTGGCTCCCACGAGCAGTACCGCAGCGCAAATGATTATGGGAGATGCATTAGCAATATGCTTGCTTCAGTACAGAGGGTTTACAGAAAAGGATTTTGCACGTTTTCATCCGGGTGGTTCTCTGGGTAAAAAACTGTACTTAAAAGTATGTGACATCTATCCGAAAAATTCTGTGCCTAAAGTAAAACCTACTGATAGTTTGAAAAAAGTAATCATTGAAATATCTTCCAATAGATTAGGTATTGCTGCAGTTATAGAAAAAGGAAGAATAATTGGCGTAGTAACAGATGGAGATGTAAGAAGAATGTTGCAAAAGGAATCTGATATCAATAAAGTGAAAGCCAAGGATATCATGACAAAAAAACCAAAAAGCGTTGAAAAAGATGCAATGGCAATTGATGCTTTACAGGTGATGAAGAAGCATAATATTACACAACTTGCTGTAACGAATGGAGGTAAATTACTTGGTTTTGTTCATTTACACGATTTACTTGAAGAAGGCATTATTTAGTCTTTAATCTAGCTATGGGTTTATTAAAAAAAGGTGGAACGGGGAATGCTGAAATGTCTTTTTTAGACCATTTAGAAGCATTAAGATGGCATTTAATCCGATCGGTAATTGTTGTTGTTGCTTTGGCCATAGTAGCATTTGTAAAAAAGAGCTTTGTATTTGATGTTTTAGTACTAGGCCCTAAGAACCCGGACTTTTTAACCTACCAATGGCTTTGTAAACTATCAGATAAAACAGGTATAGATTTATGCATTGAAGAAATATCCTTCGTGGTAAAAAATTTAGCAATGGCAGGTTCGTTTACCATGCACATGTGGGTTGCTATTGTTGCCGGAATAATTGTTGGGTTTCCTTACATAGCCTGGGAAATTTGGCGTTTTATAAAACCGGCACTTAAATCTAGTGAGTTAAAGTATGCACGTGGTATGGTATTTTATATTTCAATCCTTTTTATGATTGGTGTGTTATTTGGTTACTATATTATTAGTCCACTTTCTGTGAATTTTTTAGGTGGTTATACAGTTAGTGCCGAAGTGCCAAATGAAATATCATTGCAAAGTTATGTGAGTACTGTAGCAACATTAACGTTAATGGCAGGTGTTGTATTTGAATTACCTGTTTTTGTGTACTTCTTAACAAAAATAGGTTTAGTGAATCCACCATTTTTAAGGGCATATAGAAGACATAGCATTGTAGTTATTCTAATCATCGCTGCGTTAATTACACCTTCTCCTGATATAATAAGCCAAATTATAGTTGCCATACCATTGCTTTTGCTTTATGAAGTAGGAATATACGTCTCGAAAATGGTAGTAAAAGGGCAAGAAAATGTGTAAATTTTTGGTATTCTATTTGTATTAATTATGAGCAATAAGGGTTAATATTAATATAATTACATATTGCTTATTTTGATTAAATTTTAAAGGACTAAAACAGGAGTTCTCTCATTCATGTTGCCAAGACTAATTTGTTTTTTTAATTGTCTGTTGTGGTTACTTCTTATTTCGGCAAGTAATGTGCAAGGTCAAGAAACGGTAATTAAAGGAAATGTATCTGATGCATTAACCGGTGAACCGATTCCATTTGTAAACGTTGCATTTAAAAATACTTCTATAGGTGCTGTAAGTGATATTGATGGAAATTATTCAATTAATACATCTGTCCCTTCTGATTCATTGATGTTCTCTTTTATTGGTTATATACCAGTAACTATGGCAGTTAATAAGGGGCAAGCTCAAACAATTAATGTTGTATTAAAAGTAAGTAGTCAGCAATTAGAAGCAGTGCAAATTATAGCAGGTGAGAATCCTGCTGATGTAATGATGAAAAAAGTTGTTGAAAATAAAGACAATCATAATCCGGAGAAGCACAGCAGCTTAACATATGAGTCTTATAACAAGTTGGAATTAGATCTGACCAAAATTTCTGAAAAATTCAAAAATTCAAAAATTGTAAGACCCTTTGCATTCATTTTTGATAAAATTGATAGCACATCAACCAATGAAGATCCGTTTTTGCCATTTTTTATTACCGAAACGGTATCTGATATTTATTATACCACAAACCCGAAGCGGAAAAAAGAAATTATTAAGGCCAGTAAGGTTTCTGGTTTAGAGAATGAAACTGTTACACAGTTTTTAGGTGACATGTACCAACAAATAAATGTATATGACAACTACTTAAATATTTTCGAAAAAAGTTTTATAAGTCCGGCTGCATCATTTGGTAATGTGTTTTATGAGTATTATTTAGTTGATAGCTCATATATAGAATCGGCCTGGTGTTATAAACTAAAATTTAAACCGAAACGAAAACAAGAGTTAACTTTTAATGGATACTTATGGATACATGATACAACATTTGCAGTACGAAAAGTTGAAATGCGTGTGGCTACAGATGCTAATTTGAATTTTGTAAATGAGATGGGTGTTGTGCAAGAATTTGCACCTGTAAAAAATGCAGATTGGGTATTAAAGAAAGACATACTGGTGGTAGAATTTGCACCAACCAAAGAGGGAATGGGTTTCATTGGCAGGAAAACTACAAGCTATAAAAATGTAAAAGTAAATGAACCTATTAATGAAGAGATTTTTTCGGGTACTGAAAATGTAATTATTGAAGATAATGCATTGTATCAGGATACGGAGTATTGGCAAGATGCACGGCATGAAAAACTCAATGAGCGGGAAGAGCAAATTTATACCATGATTGATACGATTAAAACCTTACCCGCTTTTAGAACTTGGGTAGATATAGTAACCTTGGTTTTAACCGGTTATTATGAGGTTGGGCCGGTGGAATTGGGTCCGTATTTTTCACTGTATAGTTTTAATACCGTTGAAGGAAACAGATTTCGATTTGGTGCACGTACCGGTAATAAGTTTAGCACTCGAGTTATATTGGACGGGTATTTAGCATACGGAACCAAAGATGAAAAGTATAAATACAAGGGAGGGATAAGGTATTTTTTACACAAGAAACCACGGCAATTTATAGGGGCTAGTTATAAAGATGATGTTTCGCAATTGGGGCAAAGTGACAATGCATTTCAGGATGATAATATTCTTTCAAGTGTATTCAGAAGAAATGATGCGGATAAATTAACAAGGTTAGAAGAGTCAAATGTGTATTATGAAAGGGAATGGTTTCAGGGACTATCAAATAAAATTTCTTTGACCAATAGCCGCTACACACCCTTAGGTACATTGGCTACAGATTCTCTTTACACCTACTACACTGACGACTCAAAAACTGAAATAAAGAATACAATAAATACAACAGAAATTTCTTTGCTTACACGTTTTGCATACAGAGAAAAGTTTGTCAGTGGCAAAGTGGATAGAATAAGTTTGGGTTCAAAATATCCGGTAGTGCAAGTAAATTATGTTTTAGGTTTAAAAGACGTATTGGATAGTGATTTGCAATACCAAAAAGTTGCCATTAAAGTAACGGATAAGTTTAAAATCAATCCAATTGGTTATACCTATATAATAGGATCGGCTGGGAAAGTTTGGGGAGAGGTTCCGTTCCCAATGCTAGAAGTGCATCAAGGTAACGAGTCATTCTTTTATGATTATGCATCCTTCAATCTTATGAATTATTATGAATTTGTAAGTGATGAGTATATCAGTTTGTTCGCAACACACCACTTTGAAGGTTTCTTCTTTGACAAAATACCGGCTTTTAGAAAACTAAAATGGAGAGAACTGGCTGCAATCAAATTGGTAAGTGGTTCACTAAGTGAAAAGAATAAAGAGATTCAGTATGATCCTCAAACGGTTAATACTTCAGATTCATTTAACTCGTTGGCCAAACCATATGTAGAAACCAACTTAGGAGTAGAGAACATATTTAAATTGATACGAATAGATTTTGTGTGGAGGTTGTCGTACTTAGACAAAGATAATGTTAGTCCTTTTGGTGTGAGAGCTAGTTTTAATATTACATTCTAATTCATATTATTTTACCTTTAGTGCCCAGCCATTAATAACCAATGATATTAAGATCAGATAGTTTAGTAAAGCGTTACGGAAAAAGAACCGTTGTAAATAAGGTTTCCATAGAGGTTAAACAAGGTGAAATAGTAGGTTTGCTTGGACCGAATGGTGCAGGAAAAACTACTTGTTTTTATATGATTGTAGGATTAATTCAACCTAATGGTGGTTCGGTTTTTTTAGACGACCAAAATATTACAGGCTTACCAATGTACAAGCGAGCTCAAATGGGCGTTGGTTACTTGGCACAAGAAGCATCTGTATTTAGAAAACTAAGTATTGAAGATAATATATTGGCTGTTTTAGAAATGACACAGCTAAGCAAAGAAGAACAGCGTAACAAATTAGAATCGCTAATTGATGAGTTTGGGTTAGAAAAGGTTAGGACAAATAGAGGGGATGTGTTATCTGGTGGTGAAAGAAGAAGAACTGAAATTGCCAGGGCATTAGCTGTTGATCCAAAGTTCATTCTGCTGGATGAACCGTTTGCCGGTGTTGATCCTATAGCCGTAGAGGACATTCAGGCCATAGTAAGTAAATTAAAAAAGAAAAACATTGGCATATTAATTACCGATCATAATGTTCATGAAACATTAAGTATTACCGATAGGGCATATTTATTATTTGAAGGTTCGCTACTAAAGGCGGGAACAGCCCAAGAGTTAAGTGAAGATGAACAGGTAAGAAGGGTTTATCTAGGACAAAATTTTAAACTGCATCACTAGCAGCTTTCTAAATCAAATTTAAATGATTCCATTATTGGGTTAGCCAATAAATTTTTACATGCATTTTCTACTTTTTCTTGAGCATTCTTTTCATTGTCTGCTTCAATTTCTAAAGTTACATGTTTGCCAATTCTAACATTGCTAATTTCTGGTAGATTCAAATTGTGCATACTAGAGGTAACAGCTTTACCTTGTGGGTCCAGTAAGGCTTTTAATGGCATTATAGTTATGTTGGCGCAGTATTTCATATTAACTTGTTTTTGATGGGTTAAAGATATGCATTAAAGAAAGAAATACATATAAAAGTATAATTATTGGTACGGCAGATGAGAACAATAAGGTTAGTAAGCCAAGGCTTAAAATTAAAAAGACTATTCTAATCTTGTTGTCCTGCCAACTGGTATTCTTAAATTTTAAAGCAAACATTTCAACGGGTACTACCATCATAAATGAGGTAACAACACATACTAAAGCTAGAAACCAGGTGTATTCTGTTAGGAATGCCAATGACCCTGAATTGTAAAAAATCCATGGCCATGAAATAATAAATACACCTGCGGCAGGAGAAGGTAGACCAGAAAAGCTAGATTTCTGATTTTCATCAATGTTAAATTTAGCTAGTCGTAAAGCTGCAAACAAAGGAATAAGCACAGGGGAATATTGTATTATGTTTTCAAAAGAAAAAATTTCAGGACTTACATCACCCTGCATTCCTTTTATAAAGTTGAACATAATGCATGCAGGTGCAACACCAAAAGAAATTACATCGGCCAACGAATCTAATTGCTTACCAAATTCACTTGGCGCGTTTAATGCTCTGGCAGCAAGCCCGTCAATAAAATCAAAAATCAATGAAAGCATGATTAGTTCTATGGCAGTAATTATTTCATTATTGAATGAAGCAATTATTGCAAATACCCCACAAACGAGGTTAGCTGAAGTAAACAAATTAGGAATTGCTCTGCGCATTATTTAAAATATTCTTGGGTAAAAATAGATTTATATTTTTGGCCAAATCTCAAATTTTTTGAATTTCTCATGCTTATTAGTAAGCTATTGTAAATCAATATGTTCAAAAACGGATTTGTATCATATTTTTCGGGATAACTCATAACAATTGATTGGCCAAATTTGTCTATAATATTGTAATTTTCATTGCTTTAAGTCGTTTAAATTTGACGACTAATACTATCATAACCAAATATGAAAAAATCAACCTTTTTATCCTTTATATTATTATGTTTTGTGCAGTTGAGTTTTGGGCAAGCCCCAAAATACAGCAATGAGTTTTTATCCATTGGTGTAGGCGCCCGAGCTCTAGGTATGTCAGGCGCAAATGTGGCCTTAACAAATGACGCAACATCTGCTTATTGGAACCCCGCAGGGTTAGTATTAAAAGAAGGAGATTTACAATTATCACTTATGCATAATGAATACTTTGCCGGTATAGGAAAGTTTGATTACGGTACTCTGGCAATTCCAATTGATAATACGAGAGCTGTAGGTGTTTCCGTAATTCGTTTTGCTGTTGATGATATACCAGACACGATAGATTTGATAGACAAGGATGGAAATATTAATTATGACAGATTAAGATCTTTTTCTACTGCCGATTACGCTTTCCTATTTACTTATTCTAAGAAAACTAGCAAGGAAGGACTTCGCTATGGCGGAAATGTAAAAGTAATTCACAGAAAAGTGGGTGAGTTTGCAAATGCCTGGGGCTTTGGTTTAGACTTGGGTGCACAGTTTGAACATAAAAATTGGACCTTTGGTGCAATGGGTAAGGACATCACTTCAACTTTTAATGCCTGGAGTTATAATACAGAAAGATTAAAAGATGTTTTTGCAGTTACCGGTAATGAACTTCCTGAAAATGGAATTGAAGTTACTTTGCCTAAAGTAATTGTAGGTGCTGCATACAATATTCAGTTAACTGAAAAAATATTTGCTACTCCCGAAATTGATTTAGACTTAACTTTTGATGGTAAAAGAAATACCGTTGTTCAATCAGATGTGGTGAGCATAGAGCCGCATGGAGGAGTTGAGTTTTCTTATGATAATTTTTTATTTCTAAGAGCAGGTGTTGGCAACATTCAAGAAGAGACAAATATTACCGGTTCTGAGTCTACAACAGCACAACCAAATATTGGGGTTGGCGTAAAAATTAAAAATGTAAGTATTGATTATGCGCTAACCAATATTGGAAGTGACGAATCATTATACTCCAATGTATTTTCGTTAAAATGGAATATTTTCAAGAAGACTGAATGAAAAAATTTATACTCATACTATTAACTGTATTTGTTTCATTCAATTCTCATGCTCAAAATTATGGTAATGAGTGGATCCCCTTTGCTCCTGGTAATTCTTATTCTTTACAGCAGTACTTTAAAATTCAGATTTGGCAAGAGGGAGTTTATCGCATAAACAAAACCACACTTCAGTCTGCCCAAATTCCTTTAACAGGAATTGATCCTCGTAACTTTCAATTGTTTCATAATGGTGAAGAGGTACCAATGACGGTGCATAATGAACAATATGGAACCATTGACAGCACTGATTACATAGAATTTTATGCGAGTAAAAATGATGGTAGTTTTGATGCTTCACTGTATGTAGATGCAGATGCACAAACACATCCGGAATACAGTTTGTTTAATGATACGGCCATTTATTTTTTAACATGGAATAGTTCAACCAGCAATAAACGGATAACTGAGTATGCTAACACAAATTTCAATTCCTATGTAGCTGATGACTATTGTATAAAAAAAGAACATCGTCAGTTTGCATCTCGTTTTGGTAAAGGAAATCAAGATGGCAATGGATTAAGTGATCCTGCGTTTGAAGAAGGTGAGGGTTGGGCATCCGTGCCTTTTAATGAAACCACGTCTCCATTTTCTTCGCAGTTTTCTACGCTAAATGTATTTACAGGCGGGCCGCAAGCTTTGTATAAGACGAAAATAGCCGGTGCAAATATCAATCAACATGATGTAGAGTTATACTTTAATAATTCGTTGGTAGCCAGCAATACATTTTTTAAATACGTTTTAGAAAATTACTCTATATCAGTACCTATAAATGGTTGGGGTTCCACAGTTCCAATAAGTTTTGAAGCCAAACCAAATTCCAATGGTTTGCCAAACCGAATTGCAGTTCCAAGTGCTACACTCGAGTACCCGCATACATTTAGTTTTGCCGGAGAAACAGGTGCACTAAGCATAGATTTAAAAGTTAATCCTTTTAGTCCATCCAGATTAGACATTACAAATTTAAGTGTACTTGCATCAGGTAATCCTTATATATATGTTTTCGGAAATGACAGTACTTATAAAGTACAACCGACATTAGATGGTTCAACTTATAAAGTAATGGTACCAAATAGTGGAATTCAAAGGTCTTGTTATTTCACAAATTCAACTTTAATAAAATCTACTTCCGGTACACACTTTACTATTGAGGCAATTGCTAAAGAGCCCGTTCGGTTTGGTCGTTTTTTAAATTTTGAAACGAATAAGGGTGACTACTTAATTATTACGCATAAAAAATTAATATCTGCAGCTAATCAATATTCAAGTTATCGCTCCACTACCGGCTTTAATCCCTTAATCGTTGATATTGATGAATTGTATTATCAGTTTGCTTATGGAATTGAGAAGCATCCATTAGCAATTAAAAATTTTAACCGTTATATATATGACAATTGGAGCCCAAGAGCTAAACATATGTTTCTTTTAGGTAAGTCCATTGCATATGATGAGGCTCGATCTGGCAACGCAATTTCAAGATTAAACTTGGTGCCCACATTTGGTGTTCCACCAAGTGATCAAATGCTTTCTACGCAAATAACCGATACATCTTTTCGAACTTCAATATCTACCGGTAGAATTGCAGCAAATAATGAACAAGAAGTATTAGATTATTTAGACAAAGTAATAGGACACGAAACTGCTCCTAAGGATGCATGGATGAAAAATGTATTGCATTTTGGTGGAGGAATATCTGGAGTTGAGCAACAGTGGATTGCATCTTTTTTGAGTGGTTATGAGGCAATTATTTCTGACACATGCTTCGGAGCCCAGGTAACCAATTATTTAAAAACGTCATCCAATCCCATTCAGATCAATCAAAGTCAACAATTGCAAGATAAAATTGACAACGGAGTATCTCTAATGACATTTTTTGCACATGCCTCGGGTTCTTCTTTTGATATCAGTACAGATGTGCCCGCAAACTATAACAATAAAGATAAATACCCTCTAATTATTGCTAACTCTTGTTTTGTTGGTGATATACATACCAATTTTATTTCAGCAAGCGAAGATTTTGTTCTTATTCCGGATAAAGGAGCCATAGGGTTTATTGCAGAACCTTCTTTGGGTTATCCAAATACATTAGCAGTTTATACAAATGAGTTATATAGAAATATTGCTTCAAAAAACTATGGTGGTGCATTAGGTGAAAGCATTAAAAATACAATTGACTCTACTCTTACAGGAAACCCTAGTATTCGATCTGTATGCATGTTAATGACTTTGCATGGTGACCCTGCTGTTAGTATCAATTCATTTGATAAACCTGATCTAACTATTGAGCAACCTGATGTGTTTTTTAATCCAACAGTTGTTACAACCGATATCGATTCATTTGATGTGGGTGTAGTGGTACATAATATTGCAAAAGCTACGGGAGAGCAGTCTCATGTAGAAATTATTAGACAGTATCCTTCCGGTCCTCCTGATTCAATTGTTACTATAGCCATTCAACCTGTTGCAAGTATGGATACGATTTGGGTTACATTACCGGTTGATTTAGCAAGAGGTGCAGGATTGAACACCTTTAATGTAAAAGTAGATGCATTTAACGCAATAGATGAGTTGAGTGAATTGAATAATGAAGTTACAAGTACACTGCTAATCCAATCAAGTGATATTAATCCGGTGTTTCCATATGAATATGCTATTGTACCCAATAGTGGAATAACTTTAAAAGCCACTACGGCCAATGCAAATGCATCAGTTAAAAATTACATTTTCGAGGTTGATACCAATGATACATTTGCTACTCCCTTTAAATTAAGTAACACAATTTCATCTTCCGGTGGTGTAGTGGAATGGACATTGCCCTTTGCTGCTGATTCTAATTTGGTTTATTACTGGCGTGTAGGAATTGATTCTGTGTTGTTTGACACGATTAATTATAAATGGAATGAAAGTTCTTTTATTCATATTCCCGGAAAAAATGGTTGGTCGCAAGCACATTACCATCAATTCAAAAAAGATAAATACACTAACGTAATTTATGATAAACCAAATAGGGATTTTGATTTTGTAACTGTGCAGTCTTTTTTAAAAGTATCAAATGCCATGAATCCTTTTGTGAGTGGAGCGATAGAGTACTCTATAAATAGTGTCATTCAAGATTATGGAGCATGCCAGGCAACCCCATCAATGCATATTGCAGTTATAGATTCAATCAGCTTAGAGCCATGGGAAACGAAGGACTATGACTTTGGGCAAACCAATCAATACAACGATAGTACGGGTATTGGAACTTGCAGAAACAGATCAGAAAAGTATTTCATATTTAGAGCAAATTCTTTTTCCCAATTATTAGCCATGCGCGACATGTTAGATACAGTGCCAAATGGTAATTATGTGTTAGCATGGAGTGTGTTTGGTGGAACGTTTAGCGTTTGGCCAAGTTCGGTAGATCAAATATTTTCAGATATGGGTGCTACTCAAATTGCCGGAATATTAGATTACCAACCATATATATTCTATACGCAAAAAGGTAAACCTAGCTCAACAATGGAGGTGTTAGGTGATAGTTTAAATCCGGATATTAATTTAAATGTTACACTCGGTGGAAATTGGTCTCAAGGTTTTATAAAATCAACAACCATTGGTCCTTCTGCAAATTGGAATACAATTGTTTGGGATGATAAAATTATTCCGCAACCATTTGCAGACAGTATTTCATTAAATGTATTTGGTAAACCAACATTCGGAAACACCGCTGAATTTTATAGTAGTGTTCCAATTACAACTAACACAATTTCAAATGTAGATGCAGTAATAGATGCAAATGATTACCCTCTACTGGAACTTGAAGTGTATTTAGAAGATGATTCACTTAAAACCCCTGCTCAAATGGATAAGTGGCAAGTGTTTTATGAACCCGTACCTGAAGCTGCGTTAAACCCGGCAAAGCATTTTTCTATAAACGCAACTAGTTTTCAAGAAGGTGAAGAAATAATTTTATCCATGGCAGTTGAAAATATTTCAGACTTGGATATGGATAGCATGCTGGTGGACTTTTTCATATTGAATAGCTTAAACCAAAGAATTCCTATTATAAGTAAACGGTATAGGGCATTACCGGCTGGCGATACATTGCATGCCAGCGTAGCTTTTAATACGCTTGGTTACGGTGGCATAAATACCTTGTGGATTGAGGCGAATCCTAATAATGATCAACCTGAGCAGTATCACTTTAATAATTTAGCAGGCATATCTTTTAATGTTCAAA
This sequence comes from Bacteroidia bacterium, assembly GCA_013001815.1. GTDB lineage: Bacteria > Bacteroidota > Bacteroidia > AKYH767-A > OLB10 > JABDLV01. Next base: position 4,323 of record JABDLV010000235.1, on the reverse strand, counting down.
AGGATGTAACCAATCCAATACTTGATGTTGCTTTTGACGGAATAAAAATATTAAATGGAGATATTGTTTCTTCCAGCCCACACATACATATTGACTTGCATGATGAGAATGATTTTTTGGCATTAAATGATACAAATGATTTAAGGATATTTCTATTAGCACCAAATGGAACAAATTATCAATTAAATTTTGAACCGAGTGCGGGAATTAGAACAGATGGAAATAAATTAAAGTGGCAGCCCGCTCAATTACCTAATAACAGTTTTCAAATGGAATTAGAACCTCATTTGTCACTGGATGGCATATATACATTGTCAGTAGAAGCAAGTGATAGAAGTGGAAACTTATCCGGTACAAAGAATTATGAAATAAGTTTTGAGGTAATTAATAAATCCACAATCACTGAGGTGTTAAACTATCCAAATCCATTTTCAACATCTACCAAATTTGTATTTACACTTACGGGATCTCAAATACCTGAATATTTTAAAATTCAAATTATTACGGTTAGCGGTAAAGTGGTTAGAGAAATTACACAGGATGAATTGGGCCCATTGCACATTGGAAGAAATATTACACAGTTTGCCTGGAATGGAAAAGATGAGTTTGGTGATCAATTGGCAAATGGGGTTTATTTATATAGAGTGGTTACTTCATTAAATGGTTCAGAAATTGAATCAAGACAAACCGATGCCAATACCTATTTTAAAAACGGTTGGGGGAAAATGTATTTATTGAGGTAAGGTTGAATTCAAAAAAATCTCCATCTTTATCAAATTAATTCAATACTTGGTATCGCATTATGCGTAAAAAATTTCTGTTCTTAAGTATACTTTCCGGTTTACTTTTTTCTGTTGCATGGCCGAGCATGGGTTTCCCAATTCTGTTGTTTTGGTCATTCATTCCGCTACTAATTATTGAAGAAGAATTTAGCAAAGCAGAAAGAAGAAATAATAGGTTCTCAGTTTTTGCTTATTCTTACCTGGCTTTTTTTATCTGGAATATTCTTACAACATGGTGGGTATATTTTGCCAGCCCATTTGGTGCAGCTGCTGCAATAATTTGCAATGCGCTTTTTATGGCTTTGGTGTTTCATTTTTATCATTTGGTAAAAAAACACAAGGGTGTAACCTGGGGTTATCTTTCATTGATTTCGTTTTGGGTTACGTTTGAGCTTTTTCATTTAAACTGGGATTTATCCTGGCCGTGGCTTACATTAGGTAACGGCTTTGCATCATTTCCAAAACTTGTTCAGTGGTATGAATATACCGGGGTTTTAGGCGGAACATTATGGATTATTCTTATTAACCTGTTGTTGTTTCATCTATTATTCAAGCTAGAGAGAAATTTCACGCCTGTATTTAAACAAACCTTGTTGGCAATGGGAATTTGTTTGGCAGTGCCAATTGTTTTTTCATTGATTAGATATTACAGCTATGAAGATGAAGGGGAGGATATAAAGATTGCCGTGGTGCAACCCAATATTGATCCATACAGCGAAAAATTTTCTGCTTCTACCGCGAAATATCAAATAGATAAAATATTAGAGTTAAGTGAAAGTGTAACAGACTCAGCAACAAGATTTATTCTTGCTCCAGAAACAGCGGTACCGAGTTCGGTTTGGGATAAAAATATTCAGCAGAATATTTATTTAAGACAAATGAAAACTTTTGTTGAGCAATACCCGGACCTAACTTATATAACCGGTATCTCTTATTATAAATTTTATGAGGGCGGTAAAAACGAAACAGTAACAGCCAGAAAGTTTGCAAACGCTGATGATAGTTATGATGCATTTAATACTGCGGTGCAAATTGATAGGGCTTATGAGTTGCCTCTTCATCATAAATCTAAATTGGTACCCGGTGTAGAAAAAATGCCCTACCCTGCAATTTTTGGGTTTTTGGAGAAGTTTGCAATCGACCTGGGAGGAACAAGTGGCACACTGGCATCATTAAAACACCCCACCGTTTTTTTTACAGATGATTCTTTGGGGGTTGCCCCAATTATTTGTTATGAATCTATTTATGGAGAGTATGTTGCCAAGTATGTAAACTCCGGTGCTAATTTATTATTCATTATCACTAATGATGGATGGTGGGGGAATACACCTGGCTATAAACAACATATGCAATATGCCAGACTAAGGGCTATTGAATTCAGAAAGTCTGTGGCTCGTTCGGCAAATACGGGAATCTCAGGTTTTATAAACCAAAGAGGTGATATTTTAGATAAAACCGAATGGTGGCAACCGGATGCGAGAAATCACGTATTAAAAGCAAATGAAAAATTCACTTTCTATGCTAAAATGGGTGATTTAATAGGAAAAATTAGCATGTTTGTGAGCTTAATGATTGTTTTAAAAGTGGTTATGGATGGCATGAAAAGTCGATTTCCACAAAAAGAGTTAGAAAATGAGTAAATACGATGTTACTATAATTGGTTCAGGGCCCGGTGGATATGTGGCTGCCATTCGATGTGCACAACTGGGAATGAAAGTAGCTTTAGTAGAAAAATATGAAAGCTTGGGTGGTACTTGCTTAAACGTTGGATGTATTCCGTCCAAAGCATTATTAGATTCATCAGAGCATTATCATAATGCATCGCATACATTCGACCAACATGGTATTAAACTGAGTAATCTTGGCGTTGATCTAAAGCAAATGATCAAAAGAAAAGATGATGTTGTTTCTCAAACGGTTGATGGTATTCGTTACCTAATGAAAAAAAATAAAATTGATGTGCATATTGGACATGGTACATTCAAAAACAATACAACCCTTACAATAAAAGATGCGAAGGGAAAGAAAAAAGAAATTGAATCAGCAAAATTTATTATTGCTACAGGTTCTAAGCCTTCTCAATTAAAAGGAGTTAAAATAGATAAGAAGCGTGTAATTACATCAACAGAGATCTTAGATTTAAAAACGCTACCAAAACATTTAATTGTAATTGGAGGTGGGGTAATTGGATTAGAATTAGGAAGCGTATTTGCTCGTTTAGGTTCAAAAGTTTCAGTTGTAGAATACATGCCATCTATTATTGGTACAATGGATACTTCCATGGGCAAGGAATTGCAAAAAGTATTGAAAAAACTTGGCTTTACTTTTTATACTCAACATGCTGTGACCGGTGTAACAGCAAAAGGATCTAAAGTTACAGTTAATGCAGATGATAAAAGCGGTAAAAAACAAAAATTTGAAGGTGATTACTGTTTGGTAAGTGTTGGAAGAACACCATACACAGAAAATTTAGGATTGGAAAACATTGGTGTAAAGCTAGATGATAGAGGGAGAATTGAAGTAGATGAAAATTTACAAACCACTGCTAAAAATGTATATGCCATAGGAGATGTGATTAAAGGAGCAATGCTAGCGCACAAAGCAGAAGAAGAAGGAATATTTGTTGCTGAAAAAATGGCCGGACAAAAACCCCACATTAATTATTTGGCTATACCAAATGTAGTTTACACATGGCCTGAAGTGGCAGGAGTAGGGTACACCGAGCAGCAGTTAAAAGAAAAAGCAGTTAAATACAAAACCGGTTCGTTTCCATTTAAAGCTAGTGGTAGAGCAAGAGCAAGCATGGATTTAGATGGTATTGTAAAAGTATATGCTGATGCAAAAACTGATGAAATCTTAGGGATGCATATTATTGGTCCACGTGCAGCAGATTTGATAGCTGAAGGGGTTGTGGCTCTGGAATACAAAGCAAGTGCTGAAGATATTTCCAGAATGAGTCACGCTCATCCAACTTTTAGTGAAGCAATTAAAGAAGCTTGTTTAGCGGCAACGGATAATAGAGCCATCCATATTTAGGCCAGTAAATATTAGAATAAAAAAAGCGGCAATTAATTAAAACTGCCGCTTCATTTTCGTTTTTAATCTATTCTATTGAAAAGATAATTTCTTGGTTTCTTTCAAGTCTTCATTGTAAAATGTAATAAAGTAGAAAGCACTGCTAAAATCAGCACTAATATCAAGGTGATGATTTTCTCCTGATGTTCTGCTGAATACTTCTTCGTGTATTACTTTACCTACTATATCTGTAATAACAATGTGCAAGTCTTTATTTGAATTGTATGCAAAATCAATGCTAATGTTGTTGCTCGCTTTGTTAGGTGAAAGTGCAATTACTTCAAACACAGATTCCGGTCCGTAATAAACAGCAATGTTTTTAGAATATTCAAAAGAACCATCAAAGTCAATTGATTTTAATCTGTAGTACTGCAATCCATGAACAGGGTTGTTGTCTCTCAATTCATAATGCTGTTCAGTAATACTATAACCTTGTGCTTTTACAGATCCGATTAAATCATAGCTG
>JABDLV010000206.1 GCA_013001815.1 Bacteroidia bacterium | reverse complement strand
CATACCATCCATATTTTGGAGGAGGCATTGGAAGTGATAATAACCCAAAAGCAATTTACAATGTTCAAAACCCTACGCGATCATTTCTCATACCTAATACTGCTTTACTCGGTGATGTAGGTTCATTACTAAACGAAGAGGCAGGTACTGAATTAAATCAATATAGTCTCAATGGTTGGCTGACCGAATACAATATGTTTGATGATCATAATATAATTATAGGTTCATGGGCCCATGCAATGGCTGTTTCATTTCATTCATTATTATTTCTAGAAAAGTCAAATTCATTAAACGTTGCACCAAACAATATTAGCCATGTAAATTTACATACCATGTTAGGCGGCTCAAGATGGGGGACAATATTTTCTAATGATAATGGACTGGAATTTGGTGATGATCAATTTAATGGACCAAAAAAATGCGATAACAGTTCAATTTTGCCGGCAACTGAAGTTATGGATTATACCGCAGTAGGCCAATCTATGAAATTACTAACCAAAGCAAGCAAAAATGCTACCAGAGCTGTAAGAATAAATTTTTCAAACGCACCTATTTTGTCTTATAGCAATTGGATACCAATCGATGGTGTTCATGGCTGGTTATTTGAAGACAGCAACCAACCAACCCCTGTTAGTCAAGCTATATTATTAAACTTAACGGAAAACCCTTTAACTGTTAATCTTAATAGCACTGAACTCAGCGACATGAATACTATGGAATCACTGTCTTCGGAATTCTATTATTATTTCACAGGTGAAAGCGAATCAGATTGTTTTGACCCAATTGGATATGACTATGCAACAAATACCGATTGCTCGTGCACATATAATAAATCTACCACTACAATTTCAAATACAATAACCTTAGAACCTTTTTCTATAAATCGCTTATTTAAAAATGACTTAAACAATTGCAATAATTTAATAAAACTTAAAACTAATAATGATAATATTTGCGATGGTTCATCAGTTGGACTACAAGCCTATCTCTTACCTCTTTCTGATGATGCAAATAACCCGGCATGGACATATAATTGGTCCAGCAGTCAATCTAATTCGCTACCTACTAGCACTAATGCAGGAAGTATTGAAGTTTCGCCTATTCATGGTAGTAGCGGAGCAAGTACATTGGCCACTTACACTGTTACCATTTCAGGCACAGGATGTACTACAGATCCTACTGCGACAATTGATATTTTTGTACACGAGAGGCCTACACTAAATCTTACTAGCAGTGCATCACCAGGTAACTTTTCTTGCCAAGGAGAAGCCATAACTTTAGAAGCAGAAGTACTTGGTTCTGATCAGGCTAACTTTGTATGGATAACAGATAAAGCTTATGGAATAAGCGCAGAAACAATAACCGATAAATCATCTATAACTGTTTCACCGGATGAAACAACGGAGTACACAGTATATGCCGTAAATAATAATAGAGTTTGTTATTTATCAAACTCCGTTACAGTTCCAGTATTAAAATTAGAAGAAGAAACTATATGCAGAGGTACCGGTAAATTATTCGACATTTCAGATTTTATTGTTGATGCAAATATTGACCTCAACAGCTATGATATAAATTGGTACATAGACAATGTACTTCAAGCAAGTTTTACAGACCATACTTCATTTACATTTACACCAACTGTAGGTACAAGTGCAATTAATACAATTAAAGTAATAATTGATAATAACTCTAAACCAAATTGCATAGTAAGTGAAGCCCAAATTACAACAGTAGAATGTTGTCGCATACCTGATTTAAATGCACCAGACGAAAATGAAATTACAGACGGTTCTACATTAACTGAATTTATTGAACATTACAACTCTTTAGGGCCGAACAACCCAGTTGATTTGACTGACAATACAGTTAGCATAATTGATACTGGTGGAGCAAACCAAAATGATTTAGCAGAAATTTATGTATTTGGTAAATTTTTCATAGACCGCAATGTTGATTTTAAAGCAGTAAATTTTAAAATGGCTGAAGGCTCTGAAATTATTGTATTACCGGGAGCCAATTTAAATGCTACAGAACGCAGTACCGGTCAAACTGCTACGATATTTGAAGCATGTAGTAATTATATGTGGAAAGGAATTCGGATTATGCAAAACGGGCAATTGGTTTTTCGAGAGAATATATCTAGTACAACTAATCCTCATGATGTTGTGTTGAAAGATGCAGAATATGGAATTTATATTGAAAATTCTGAAGCTCCTTCATATATAAGTACACCGGTATCATTAAACAAAGTTGGTTTAATTAATAATTTAAATTCAATATATATTGAGCCCAAAGATGCAAATGCAGCGTTTAACTCTCATATTAGTTTAGTATTAAAAGAATGCGAAGTTGATGGTGCCCAATTAAAGCAACCTTACATAGGACAAAACACAATTGTTGGCACTAAAGGATTTGCTGCAGTAATAGCACACGATGCTATTTTAGCCATTAACAAGTTTGAAATAAAAGACAATAATGGAAATATAACCGGGTATTATGACAACAACGAATTTAAAAATTTAAGCAATGGTATAATAGCAAATAAATGCAACTTGTTCTTAGAAAACAACAAATTTGAGAACATAAATGCTGACCCGGCTTACGCAAATAAATATAACGGCACAGCCATTTTTGCCAGTGATATAGATTTAACAGGCCTAAAGCCACCAGGCTTTTATTCTTTAAACCAAACCGGCTTTGGTTCTGATGTTTCTGCCGGAGACCCGGCCTCATTTTCTAATTGCGATTACGGCATTGTGGCTGAAAAGATGAATGTAAATTCTACCAACAACAACATGAATGTAATTAAAGCCGGTTACAGTGTTAAAGGTTCTGGTGGTAGAGAAGTATATTTAGCAGACAACTTTATACAATCAAACAATGATGGCATACAACTTTTGTTTAATGATAATGCAGAGTCTTTAATTGTTGAAAATAATACCATTGATTTTGGTTACTTACATCATGGAAGCAGTACCAATGAAATACCTATACATGGCATTATTGTAATGGATAATGGTACTTCTTCTTCTGAACCGCAAATAATAAATAATACAATTAGCTCAGCAAGTATTAATGCAGTACGCTCAGGCATTACACTAAACCGTGCTTCAAACTATGAAGTGGGCGGCAACGATGTAGATTTACATGGAGCTGCCAATGAACAAGGCGGAATAAGAGCATTCGGCTGTAACAACATAGCCATTAATTGCAATACTGTAGATGGTTCTGCTGCAAGCTTAGGCCCTGCACCCGATTTAATTAACCGACAGGCAGGTATACATGTTTTTGGAGCGGGCTACAGTGGCAATGTGGGCTGTAATACGGTAGACCAGTTTCACAATGGTATTTTGTTTGAAGGAAGTGCCAATAACCAAAGCTTTGATATTACCGGCAACAACTTTAATACCCACCATTATGGTTTACACTTAACCCAAAGTTCTCGAGTTGGGGCACAAGACCGTAGAGGAAATTTGTGGAATGTAGACCCGGTGAATACGACAACAGGTGAAAATGCAATTTATGAAGACCCAAATAGTCAAGGTTATCCAGCGTTAAATCCAATCATTGTAGATGCCATCGTAGGCACTTCACCAATTTGGCCCAATTTTGTACAACCTGCTAACTGGTTTCAACCTCCCAACCCTGGCACATCAGGCAATTTTACTTGCGATAGTCCAATAATAATTGGAGATGAATTTTGCGATACGTATAGTCCGTGTCCCTGGCCCTGCAATCATACTGATGCCATAGATGATGAGGTGATTGATGGAACCTTGCAAAACCCGCCTTATACAGATGAGACTTTATATATGCTGCAAAGCGAATTATATGCTGCACTCAACAGAGATTCTATTTTATTAAACTCAGACTCATTATTACAAGCATTTTACAATAACAGTCAAACGGAAGCCTTTGCAACATTTGAAAGTGTCAATGAAGAGTTATTAGAATTATATCAATTGGATGAAACTGTTTATAATAGCTTGCAACAAAATAATACGACCATTGAAACCTTAATGAATGATATTGGTACCAAGTTAGAGCAAATGCAAGATGAAACATTAAGCAATGCAGATATTGTAATACAGCAAAATGAAGTAAGTGCTTTGCAAGGCCAGTTGAGTAGTTTGATAAACACTAATAACAATGCCGTTCAATTGGCCCAAACTTCCGAACTGCTAACCACAGCCTCATTAGAAATAACCAACAACGGTGCCCCGGCAACAGAAACCATTGAACTCAATGAACAAAGTATAAACGAAGTGTATTTAAATACTATTGCAGAAGGTAAATATAGCTTTGAGCCAACAGAAGAAAGTACGTTATTAAGCATAGCCAATCAATGCCCCTTAAGTGGCGGTGCAGCTGTATTTACCGCTCGTTCATTATATTTCTTAATAGACCCAAATATGATATATGACGACAGAAACTTATGTTTACAGCAAGGAATCATTCTAAGAGAGCAAAAAGATAAAACACCAAATATTTTTAGTGTGTATCCCAACCCTGCAAATAACATTGTTAATGTTGTTTATACATTAAATGAAAATGACAATGCCAAATTTGTTTTATATGATAATCTTGGCAGACAACTATTTGAGAAAAATTTAAATAATAACAACACTCAATTGCAATTAGATGTAAGTAACATTAATAGTGGAATTTATTTTTATGTGATATATGTTAATAAAGCACAAGAATACAAAGGCAAGATTGTAATTGCCAGATAATATTAAATGCAATTTGCATTTTACTTTTGTATCTTTATATAAATGAAGTCTATATTACTTACTTTATTATTGTTTTGTCAATACTTTGCCTATGGACAAGGCATAAACAATAACTGGATTACCGGTTATGGAGGTGGGTTTGGTGACCCTGATTTTGGAGAAAGTACAATTGATTTCTTTACTGGCAGTGCTTCTATTTCATTGAATCACATGGAAATGGATTTTAGACAAACCCATGCCAATATTTCGGATAGCAGTGGTAATTTATTATTCTTTACCAACGGCTATTACATTGCAGATGCCAATGGCGATACCATGTTAAATGGTACCGGCATTAATCCAAGCACTTTTACCAACATGTTTCCGGATGGACTAACAATTCCTCAGGCAAGTTTGATTATACCTAAGCCAGATGATAGTGATACTTATTTCTTATTTCACACAACTATTGACACTACGGTACCTTTATATGCAGTACATTTTCTGTATTTAACTGAAATTGACATGAGCTTAAATGGTGGTAAGGGAGAAGTAATTAATAAAAATCAAATAGTTTTAAACGATTCGATTTCTATTGGTAAAATAAGTGCAGTTAAACATGGTAACGGCAGAGACTGGTGGATAATTATACCGGGTACGTTTAGTAGTCGCTATATTAAATTACTTGTTACTCCTATTGGGATTTCAAGCGTAAGCTCACAAAATATTGGAATCCATACTATTCCTCGAATTGGACAAGCAGGTTTTAATAATTCAGGTAATAAATACTTTCATTTAGATTTTAATGGAGAAATTGAATTATTTGATTTTGACCGGTGCACTGGATTATATTCAAATCAAATATTATTAAATACAACAGTAGGTAGTGCCGGAGCTTGTCTGTCAAGTAATGATAGATTTTTATACTCAAGTGCAACTGATTCTTTGTTTCAATTTGATTTAACTGCCGCAAACGTACAAGCCAGCCAAACTTTGGTAGCTGTATATGATAGCTTTTTATCTGCAGGTGCATTTCCTTTACCTACTTTTTTTGAACACATGGCATTAGCTCCGGATGGTAAAATTTATATGACTACAGGTAATGGCACACAACATTACCATATAATAGACCAACCGGATAGTTTAGGTACAGCCTGCAATGTAATACAGCATGGTTTAAATTTAGGGCACTATTATTACAATACCCTACCCAACCACCCGAACTACCACTTAGGGCCACTGGTAGGCTCTGTATGTGATACCGTGTACACAGGCATACCCCCACCCGAAGAGCGCCTTACTTTAAAACTGTACCCCAGCCCAAACAGTGGTGCATTTCAAATTACTTATACACCTTTACCAGAAAATTTAATACTGCAAGTGTTTAATATTTTAGGGGAAGAAGTGTACAGTCAGTTGTTGCCTCAATGGAGCCAGTTGCAAAATATATATGTACCCAACTTAACTGCAGGGGTGTATATGGCAACTATAACAAGTAGTGCATCTACTAAGTCGGTTAAATTTTTGGTAGAATAATAATTCTAAAATAAAACTGTCATATCGAATCTCATGCTAGGGACAAAGAGAGGGAGGTGAGATATCTCCAAAATTAATTGGAGATTTCTCACCCCAATCCCACAAGCCCGCGCATCGATTCGAAATGACAAGATTAGATTCCGCTCTCCTTATATTTGCAGTTAAAATCTTAGGTTTTTTATTGCAAATTATCCCGCAACTTATGCGGGATCTAGAGAGCTGTCACAGAGTGACTGAGTGGTTAACAAGAAATACCATTTGGTTTGTGAGGACATTAAGCTATTTTGCAATTTATATGCTGCTTATTTTCAAATAGTTATATGCCTTTCCAAGGGTTTTGTAGCCATTTTCTGTGTATTCAACCTCTAAAATTATATTTACATGGAATTTGAATTAATCTAGCACGAAAATTGCATTAGAATAGTTGAAAATGTGTGAATAAGTGGCTTCATTTCAGCTTCATATGGATTCACATAAACTTCACCTTTGGCACGTATATTTACATCAAAGAGAACGACCAATAAATCAATTAATTTTTAATTTGAAAATAAACAAACACATGAAAAAGATACTTTTAACCGCTTTAATGCTTGCTACTGTTTGTAGCATTAGCTTGGCACAAACAGACACAAAAACAACTCCTGTTAAGCAGGCTCCTGTTTCTACAGAAGATGTTAAAGCTGATCCAAACGCAGCTACAATCGATTTTGACAAAGAATTACATGACTTTGGGAAAATGGAATATGCAGGTGACGGAACACATGACTTTGTATTTACCAACAATGGTAAAACACCATTAATTATAACAAATGCAAAAGGTTCTTGCGGTTGTACCGTTCCAAAATGGCCTCGTGAAGCAATTGCTCCGGGTGAATCTGCAAGCATAAATGTACGTTACGACACTAAGCGTGTTGGTCCATTTACAAAAACAGTAACTATTAATTCAAACGCTTCTAGCGCAGTTAAAGTGTTAACTATTAAAGGTTCTGTAAACGCTAAACCTGCAGATGCAACTCCATTAAACAAGCCATCTGAAGGTTCTCCGTTAGAGAAAAATTAATCTCAAGCAATAGAGAAAAAAGGAGCCTCGCTATTTTAGCGGGGCTTTTTTTGTGCTTTCAAATTAGCAATATTCCTTAACTTGTGCACCTAAAATCAAAGCCATGCCAATACTAAGTAACAGAGCGCAAGCAATGCCTGCCAGTCCGATTAGAAAATTAGTTCCATTTGCAGAACAAGCAAAAAGGGACGGTAAACATGTATACCATTTAAACATTGGCCAACCCGATATTGAAACTCCGGATGTAATGTTGAATGCTTTGAAAAATATGGACATGAAGGTAGTTGAGTATTCTCATTCTGCGGGCATTGAATCCTACCGAAAAAAGCTGGTTAAATATTATGCTGATAATGATATACATGTTGATTATACAGATATAATGGTGACTACAGGCGGTTCTGAGGCATTGGAATTTGCTGTTATGTGCTCTTTAGATGATGGTGATGAGATTATTATTCCAGAGCCTTTTTATGCGAATTACAACGGCATGGTTATAGAAGCCGGTGCAAAAGTTGTGTCTATTCGCTCTACCATTGATACGGGTTTTGCATTACCTGCCATTGAAGAATTTGAAAAGGTAATTACCTCAAAAACTAAAGCAATTATTATTTGCAATCCGAGTAACCCAACCGGTTACTTATATACAAAGGAAGAAATTGAGCAGTTAAGAGATGTTGCCTTAAAGCATAATCTGTTTATTATAGTTGATGAAGTGTACAGAGAGTTTTGTTACGATAACAAAACACATCACAGCATAATGGAATATGATGAACTAAAAGATCATGCCATCCTGATTGATTCTATTTCTAAAAGATATAGTGCTTGCGGTGCAAGAATTGGAACATTGGTAAGCAGAAATAATTCCTTTATGGATGCAGCACTGAAATTAGCGCAAGCAAGATTGAGTCCGCCAAGTTTTGGACAACTGGCAGCCGAAGCAGCACTGGATGTAAAACCGGAATATTTTGAAAAGGTTAAAACCGAGTACACTGCAAGAAGAGATTTTTTAGTTGATGCCTTAAATAGAATTGAAGGTGTTATTTGCCCCAAACCAAGTGGAGCGTTTTATTGTTTTGTGCAATTACCGGTTGATGATGCTGATACATTTTGTCAGTGGATATTAGAATCTTTTGATTATGAAAACCAAACGGTAATGATGGCGCCTGCCAGCGG
>JABDLV010000134.1 GCA_013001815.1 Bacteroidia bacterium | reverse complement strand
ATCTGAGGCCACCAAAATTGCACATGCACCATCATTAATACCCGATGCATTCCCCGCTGTTACGCTGCCGTCTTTTTTAAATGCAGGTTTCAGTTTGGATAATATTTCAGCAGTTGTTCCCGGTCTTATAAATTCATCTTCAGAAAAAATAATTGGGTCTTTTTTTCTTTGTGGAATCTCTACCGAAACAATTTCATTTTTAAATCTTCCTTTTTCTTTTGCATTAGTTGCTTTTTGTTGAGACCATGCTGCAAATGCATCTTGGTCTTCTCTGCTTATAGAATATTTTTCTGCCAGGTTCTCCGCAGTTCGCCCCATGCCATCTGTGCCGTACTCTGCATCTAGTTTTGGATTAATGAATCTCCAACCGATGCTTGTATCAAAAACTTCAGCTTTTCTACTGTATGCAGAAGGAGCTTTAGCCATCACAAATGGTGCTCTGGTCATGCTTTCAACCCCACCACTGATATATAAATCACCATCACCGGTTCTCACTGCGCGAGAGCAATTAATGGTGCTTGCCATACCGGATGAACACAAGCGATTTACGGTTTCACCGGGAACAGTGTAAGGCAAGCCTGCCAGTAATAATGCCATACGTGCAACATCTCTGTTGTCTTCACCTGCTTGATTAGCACATCCTAAAACTACATCATTAATAGCTGAAGGATCTATTGAATCATTTCGTTTCACCAATTCTTTAATTACCAATGCAGCCATGTCATCAGAACGAACCGTTGACATAGTACCACAAAATTTACCTACTGGTGTTCTTATGGCATCAACTATATATGCATCTTTTAAATTACTCATCTACAATATTTTTTGAAGTTCGGTACACCGTACCTTTAAATAAACCTACCAATTCATTTTTTTGATTGTGAATTTTTATGTCATATGTGCCTAACTTGTTGGTTAAGCTTACTTGATTTGCTGTTGCAGTAATCACATCATTTACTAGAACTGCTTTCGGGAAAGACATTCCGGCTTCAATGGCAAGACTCAATCTGCCATGGGAATTTGATGCAAAAGCAAGAGCACTATCAGCCAATGAAAAACTGACCCCACCATGTAAAATGTCAAAACCATTGAGCATTTCTTCTCTAATCTGCATTTTCAGCTTACTAAATCCCGGCTTTATTTCTACCACTTCTATGCCAAGCCATTCACTAAATTTATCTTTGCTAAGCATCTTATTTACAGAAGCTTGAGCTAATTCTTGCGCATTCATTCCATTGTGCTTTGGGGCTGCAAATTAGCAATTATTTAGCTCTCAGAATTAGCGGTATTCTGAGCCCACATCTCATTCACAATTAACAGGTTCGGGTTAATAAGTTTTGCTGTAGTGACCCAAGCCAGTGGCGGTGTAGCTTAATTTAATAAGGCTAATAATAGCCCTAAAAACGCTCCAATATGAAAAAGAAATCTAAACAAGAAAATCCATCTGTTTTGCCTGATCAACTAAAAAATATGGAAAATGATTTTGATCAATTCAATATTTACAGTGCAGACTATGAAAAAGATTTTAATGTTGACTATACAAACATGGATGTGTTGCTCGGCATCATTAACCCGTTAAAATATAAGAAAGAACAGGATACAGGTAATTCAGAATTGAATAGCGATATGAAAATCTTATTGAATGCTCTTCATGATTTAGAAGAGTGTTTAATTAAAGCCGGGCCCGAACTTAAAATTAGAATGAGCGACTTTGGTATACCCGAAGTGAAGCAGTGCATTCAAACCAGAAATTTTGCATTGCTAAAAGAGAACTTGGCCGTGGTAACTAAGAACATTGATACAACGGTTACTACTCTGGTTGAGTATGGTTTTAGTGCTGAACTAAGGCAAAAAATTGCAAATGTAAACATTGATAATTATCTTCTGGAAAGTACTAACAGAGAGGCTTTGCAAGAATCTGATAATTTGTGGAGCAAATTGGTAATTGATAAAAATAACAAACGCAGTGGGGTTTTTAAATCCAAATCTGTAAAAGAAAAGCAATCATAATTGAATTATTGAAAAATCCATTTGAAATAGTAATGCTATTTCATTGATAGTAAATCAACCATGTCGGATAAGAAAAATAGTACAACGAAAAAAAGCAAGCATCAGCAAATAATTGAAATTGTAGATCAGGTTTCGAGTATTTCTGAGAAGTTGGGAATTGCACATCAAACCATAGAAGATGGATATTTGGATGGAAGAATAATTCACATAGACGGACAGCGCTTGACTAATTTTGGATCTTGTTCATACATGGGATTAGAGCTTGACCCCAGATTAAAAGCCGGTGCAATTGATGCAGTGAATAGATATGGTTCTCAATTTGCATCTAGCCGGGCATACTTATCTGTTACTTTATATACAGAAATTGAAGAATTACTAGAGCGAATTTTTGAGCAAAAAATAATACTAGGTCCTACCGTTACATTGGGCCACCAGAGTAACATTCCGGTGCTTGTAGAAGACAATGACGTGGTTATAATGGATAGCCAGGTACATGAAAGTGTGCAGGCAGCAGTGCAACTATTGAAATTAAGAAACATTGCAGTGCATACGGTAAAGCACAACGATGTAAATGCCTTAGAGACTAAAATAAAATCGCTAAAGGATAAGTACAATAAAATTTGGTACATGGCAGATGGAGTCTACAGTATGTATGGCGATTTTGCTCCAATGGATGAATTGAAAACATTAATGGATACTTATCCGCAATTTTACTGCTACCTCGATGATGCACATGGGATGGGATGGACAGGCAGGCATGGAGCAGGATATGTAAAAAGCAAAGTTTGGTCTCATCCACAAATGATATTGATAACATCAATAGCAAAAAGTTTTGCTGCTTGTGGGGGTGTAACTTGTTACCCCGAAGAGGAAATGCGAAGAATAGTGAAGAACTGTGGGGGTACTATGATATTTAGTGGACCTATACAACCACCGGTATTAGGAGCAGCAATTGCCAGTGCAAAAATACATTTGAGTGATGAAGTGTTTGTAAGGCAAAGTGAACTGAAAAAGAAAATTAAATACTTCAATACCACTGCAAAGTTGTATGATTTGCCTTTGGTGCATGAGTCTTTATCTCCTATATTCTTCATAGGCGTTGGTAAACCTGAAGTGGGTTATAACATGGTAAAACGATTAATGAAGTTAGGGTACTATTTAAACCTTGCAGTATTTCCTGCGGTTCCTTATAAGAATACCGGATTGCGCATACCCATTACCATGCATCACACTTATGAAGACATTGAAAGTTTGTTAAAAACCATTGCAGAACAATTGCCAAAGGCTCTTGCAGAGTCTAATTCGAATATAGATGAGGTGATTGGCGCTTTTCAAATGGAGCAAATGTATAAGTTGCCGGAATAATTGTCTATTTTTCTTTCCTGAATAATTGCGCTATTAAAATTAGAGAATGAGCAGCAAGAAAAAAATTGCCCTGGTTGTGGGTGCAAGACCCAATTTTGTTAAAGCCTTTCCGGTGTATGAATCATTAAAAGAAGATTTTGATTTAACACTTATACATACAGGTCAGCACTTTGATGAACAGATGAGCGATGTGTTTTTTAATCAACTGGCTTTTGCTAAACCGGACATTCATTTAGAA
This sequence comes from Bacteroidia bacterium, assembly GCA_013001815.1. GTDB lineage: Bacteria > Bacteroidota > Bacteroidia > AKYH767-A > OLB10 > JABDLV01. The sequence goes on along the minus strand of JABDLV010000134.1, from coordinate 5,341 downwards.
TTATTGACAAAGACTAAGGCCGGGAAATACAACAAAAAGTTGTATGGAAAAAATTCAAGAGTATTAGAACAAAAAAGAAAATTAATAACTGAATTATTGACTGAGCCTCCTAAAAACCTGGGCCAAATCGGAGAAATAAGAGAACGCTTAATGAATGCATTTAAACTCATTCGTCCTGATTTGGTAATGGTGTTTGGAGATGTTACGAGTACCCTTGCAGGTGCCTTAGCAGCAAAAAAAGCAGGGGTTCAATTAGCACATGTAGAAGCCGGTTTGAGAAGCCATGATTTGTCTATGCCTGAAGAGGTAAACAGAATATTAACCGATTCCATTTCTGATTACTTATTTGTAAGTGAAGAATCGGGATTGGTAAATCTGAAAAAAGAAGGATTGGACAAAGGCAATGTGCATTTGGTTGGTAATACCATGATTGATTCGCAAGCCAAGTTTTTGGAAGTAGCCTTAAAAAAGGAGTATTATAAAGAGCATGGATTAAACAAAATGAGCTATGTTGTATTTACACTGCATAGACCGGAAAATGTAGATAACAAAGAAAAGTTGATTTCAATACTGGATGAGATTCTGGTATTGAGCAAGAAACACCCTGTTATATTTCCCATTCATCACAGAACATTAAAACTTATAAGACAAATAGGTTATTTAACTAAATTAAAAAGCAGTGAGAACATAGTGTTAACCAAAGCACTGGCCTATTTAGAATTCACTTCTTTAATGGCAAATGCAATGTTTATCATTACAGATAGTGGGGGATTGCAAGAGGAAAGCACCGCTTTAAATATTCCTTGTTTTACATTGAGAAAAAATACAGAACGACCTGCTACATTAATAGAAAACAACGGAACCAACCAGCTAATACAAGAAATAAGCAGCATCCATTTAAAAGAATGCAAAAGCAGTATAAAGCTCTGGGATGGCAAGGCAGCCGGACGAATAAAAGATGTACTGCTGCAAATTTGAACTAGTCCAAATCAGGCCAGGTATTCATATCCCAAAAAGCTTTTAGTGTTTTAAAAGTTTGAATAAAATCATCAAAATCTACCGGTTTGTGCAAGTAAGCCATTATGCTTCCGTCATATGCTGTATTCACATCCTCCGGAGATTCTGAAGTAGTTAATAGAATAACTGCAATGCGTCTTAGTTTTTCATCTTGTTTTATTTCTTCTAAGAATTCATGTCCACTCATGCGTGGCATGTTCACATCCAATAAAATAATATTAGGTAGTGGATTTAATGCTTCTACATTATTAGTGCCACGTAATTTATCCAAAGCTTCAATTCCGTCACTCGCATTATGAATGGTATAATCCATACCGGCCTTGCTCATTGCCTGCTTCATCATCATTTTATCTACTTCATCATCATCAATGTGCAGAACAGAAATATTTTGTTTCATAAACCCTAATTGTTGTGACAATATAATTATTTTATGTTATTTGATTTTTGGTATGCAATGCTTAACTTACCATTAGAAAATAAAACGATATGAGAAATATTTTAGTGTGTATTGACTTTCATGAAAAGACAAGTGTTTTGATTGATAAAGCCCGAGAATTTGCGAAAGTATTTGGTGCGAAGCTTTGGTTGGTGCACATTGCAGCGCCTGATCCTGATTTTGTAGGATATGAAGTTGGACCGCAATACATACGTGATGCACGCGCAGATGAGTTAAAAGAAGAGCATCATGCTTTAATGGATTATAGCAAAAATTTAAAAGAAGAGGGCATTGATGCAGAAGGATTGTTGGTGCAAGGAGATATTAATGATTTAATTGGTGAAGAAGCCAAGAAGTTGAAGGTTGACTTAATTATAACAGGGCACCATGAGCACAGTTTTATCTATGAAGCATTTTTTGGAAGCACTGCAAAAGCCATCGTAGGCAAATCGGATGTGCCTGTATTGGTAATGCCGTTTTCATAGGTTGTCATGCTGAACTTGCTTGTTAGAGTGTCGTCAGGTGTTACACCTGACGATGGTTCGTGTATTAAGATTGTCAGGTCTAAAACCTGACACTACTTGAATTTTGTTGTTTAAGTTAAGGGTAAACCCCTGTTATTGCCGCATAAAATTTGTTTTTATAATTTATTGAGCTAAATTGCTTTACCCTGCTTTTATATAAATTTTGTCTAGTACCGTTTACTGCTATTTGTATTTATAAAATATAAATAAGAACCCGGCAAATTGCGGGTTTTTATTCATTAATTGTTTTGTGTCTAACCTAAATTTTAATTTATGAAAAAGTTCATCTTCACTTTAAGTTTTATTCTTAGTGCCACTTGTTTAACCTTTGCTCAGTGGACAACTTCCGGTTCAAATGTAGTATTAACAAACACCGCCAACAGGGTAGGTATTGGTTACAATTCGAATACAGATTCTAAGTTGTATATTTTTTCACAAAGTGATCAACATGGATTGAAGATTCAAAATGATTATTTAAGTTCAGCAACAAAGTATGGTATATATAACCGAATGAATACCGGGGGCACAGGTACAAAGTATGGTATATACAATAAAACCGATGGCAACAGTGCCGTAACATCACCTGTATATGGAATTTACAGTACAACAACAGTAAATGGCTCACCAAGCAATTTATATGGGATGTACTCTATTGTAAATACCGCAGGTACAGGTAATCATTATGCAATTTATGGAACAACAAATGGCTCATCCGCTGGTAATGATTGGGCAGGGTATTTCCAAGGAAGAGGTTATTTTCAAGGCAATGTTGGTATAGGAACAAATTTCCCCACAAACGATTTATCTGTTACAGGTACTGCAAATATTACAAACACTTTGTTTATAGGTAGTACAAGTTCTTCTGGCTTCCCTTTAGCCATACTAGGATCAGCTTCAACGGGAATTTTAAATACTAATAATTACAGTGGAACATCAGGAAAATTTGGTTTTAGAAATGAAGTTAGTTCTGATGGCACCGGTCAAAGATGGGGAATTCAGAATAATGTAACAGGAAATTCTTCCAGTAATCAAGATATATATGGAATTAAAAATACAGCTAATTCAGCGTCCGGTAGCTCATCTGACGTTTATGGAACATATAATCAAGTAAGTACACAAGGAACCGGAAATCATTACGCAGTTTATGGTGATATGAATAATTCAGCGGCAAGCAATGATTGGGCAGGTTATTTTGAGGGAAGAGGGTATTTTTCAGGTTTTTTAGGAATTGGAACTAATACACCAACAGAAAAATTAGATGTTGATGGTAAATTGCGAATTAGAGATCTAGCATTAGACAATTCCAAAGACAGCATACTAGTTGCTTGTGGTGACGGCACAGTTGCGTATAGAAATTTTTCTAGTATGATTGATAGTGACTGGACTGTTTCTGGAAGTGACATATATTCTTCTGTTAGTGGTAATGTTGGAATAGGAACTAGTTTTCCTTCAGCTAAGTTAGATGTTGTAGGTGATGCGGAGATAAATGGAATTGAAATTGGAAAAGGACCTGGCAATTATTTTGATAATACAATTGTAGGAGATGATGCCTTGAATTCAAACACTTCAGGTCAAGCCAATAGTGCATTCGGCTTTCAATGTCAAACAAGCAACACAACTGGAAATTTCAATTCTGCTTTTGGATATCAGTCGTTGGAAGATAATTCCTCAGGAACATACAATGTTGCAATGGGAGCTTTTGCCATTAAGAATAATACCAACACATGGGGAAATGTAGCAATAGGATATCGTGCACTAGAAAATAGCTCGAATGGTTATAATACTTCAGTTGGTTATGAATCAGGGAGAAATGCTGGTTCTTATGGTGTATACATTGGGAATAGAGCCGGATATCATGAGACCGGAAATAATAAATTATACATTTCAAATGACTCAACCAGCTCACCTTTAATTTACGGAGATTTTGCTACAGATGAATTACGAATTAACGGGGAGTTAAGCATTAGAGATTTAGCATTAGACAACAGCAAAGACAGTGTTTTGGTTGCTTGCGGAAATGGTAAGGTTTACTACAGAGATGCCGCTAGTTTTGGTGGCGGAGCAAGCCAATGGGCAATAAGTGATACTAACATTTATAATTTAAATACCGGTGGTGTAGTTATTGGTGCTTCCACACCTGCAGCCGGTTATAAATTATCAGTTGATGGAAGAATCATTGCAGAAGAAATGCAAGTCCTACCTAGTGGCTCATGGCCGGATTATGTATTTAATAAAGATTATTCTTTGATGTCATTACAAGAAGTAGAAAAATTTGTTCAAACCAATAAACACTTACCCGGTGTGCCTAGCGCCAAAACAGTAAAAGAGGAAGGGGTGTCTTTAGGTGAAATGAACAGAGTGATGCTGGAAAAAATAGAGGAGTTAACGCTGCATGTAATTGAGCAGTCTAAACAAAATAAAGAACAGTCTGAAATACTGCAAGCGCAATCAGAACAGATTAAAAAACTACAACAAGAAAATATTGAATTGAAAAAGACAATAAAGCAATAGTGCTTTGCTAATGCATGAAGAGGGTTAATACTATTTATTAAAATATACCCAAAACTGGGTATATGATTTTTTATCTATTCATTTTAAATTGATTGCATGCTATTGGTAGAAATTCTTTTAGCACTAAGTTTTTCAGCCGATGCATTCGAATTTTTACGCTTTTTTTAATTTCTCAAAATATAGTTCTATGAAAAAGATCTTACTTGTCTTAACAGCATTCGCATTTTCATCTCTCACCTTAATTGCACAAAATGACCCTACCACCGATGATTGGTTTACAACTGGTTTAGGGACCTCAACCCCCAGCAAAGTGGCAATTGGTATTACTGCATTAACAACCAGTTCCGTTGATTTAAATGTAGGCGGGCATATGAGCATTGATAATAATGGTCAAAGTTATTTCCGATTTAATAATACATGGAGTGGGCCTTTTTCTCCCAGTTTAGATAAAAATGGAATACGATGGCAAACTCCGAATGCCGGAACCGGATTAGACTCGATTCGTTTTTACATGTTATATAACTATGGCGAAAACAAACTATTTTTTGATAACAATGATGACCATACAGATAGTGTTGCAATGACAATTGAGCAGGGTGGTAATGTTGGTATTGGTACAACAACTCCCGCTGCAGGTTATGCATTATCAGTAGATGGAGGAATCCTTTGTGATAAATTACAAATACTTCCTACAGGTGCCTGGCCCGATTATGTTTTTAAAGATGACTATGACTTATGGTCACTCAATAAAGTGGAGAAGTACATTAAGCAAAACAATCACTTACCCGGTGTACCCAGTGCAAAAAGGGTAGAAGAAGAAGGAATCTCAGTTGGAGAAATGAACAGAATAATG
>JABDLV010000131.1 GCA_013001815.1 Bacteroidia bacterium | reverse complement strand
TATTTATTACCATTTTAGCAGAGTTAACAGGACCGGTAATCTCTACTCTGCGAGTTAATAAATCTTCCGGTATTGGATTTACTTTCCAGTCTGTTGTTGTTGCTGTAGAACCGTTTCTAAAATACTCAGGCATCTGACCTCTGTCAAATGTTTGTTGTCTCTTTTTTCTTTTATCCAACAATTGCAAACGCTCATCATTTAAATCATTATGCAATTGATTTAAGAGTGCTAACAATTCCGGAGTTAAAATGCTCTCAGAAATTTCGTTCCACGCTGCTGGGTTAACTTTTATACTTACTTGATCTTTGTCGGTTTGTACAGAATCCATCATTTCTTCTATTTAAAAAGTACCGCTGGCTGTTTGCTCAATGCGGTATAGTTATCTTATCTTTACTATTATAATTATGAGTGCTTTTAAATACGTATTTGGCTTCCTGATTGTTACTGTTTTAGGCGGGTATTTCTTTTTTCAAAACGGCTCAGAATACAAACCAATAAATTCTTCATATTCAATTAATTTACAATTAGTTACAGAAAGTCTAGTTGCTCCTGTAGCCGCGGCATCACCATTGGATGGGACGAATAGATTGTTCGTTTGTGAGCAACCCGGCAGAATTAGAGTAATTGAATCGGGGAAATTATTGAGTGAAGTTTTTTTAGATTTAGGAGAAAAGGTCGATAAATTAAATTTTGCTTATAGTGAAAAAGGACTCATTGGCCTGGTATTTCATCCGGATTATAAAACCAATGGAAAATTCTATGTGCACTACAGTTCACCGGAAAAACGAAGTGGCATCAACCACACATCTGTTGTTTCAGAATTTACGGTAAGCGATGACAAAAATATTGCGAACACAGATGAGAAAATAATATTAACACTTGGACAACCGGAAAGCAATCATAATGGAGGTCCCATAGTATTTGGTCCGGATGGTTATTTATATATCAGCTTTGGTGACGGAGGTGGTGCCGGTGATAAGCATGGAACAATAGGAAACGGACAGGACTTAAATACATGGCTTGGTAAAATTATACGAATTGATGTAGACAGGAATAAACCATTTGCTATTCCTGACGATAATCCATTTATAGGACAAAATGCCAAGCCGGAAATATTTGCTTATGGCTTAAGAAACCCCTGGGGTATGAGCTTTGACAAGGATAATGGAACCTTTTTTGCGGCCGATGTGGGCCAAAACAAGTTTGAAGAAATAAACATTATTGAAAAAGGAGGAAATTACGGATGGCGAATAATGGAAGCTAATCATTGCTATAACCCGTCTGAAAATTGTAATGAACAAGGCCTTGTGCTACCAATTAACGAATATGATCATGATACTGGAATAAGTGTAGCCGGTGGATATGTTTACCGAGGTGACAAAATAGAAAGTTTAAAAGGGCAGTACATATTTGGTGACTGGACCGGAAAAATATTTTCATTGAAGAAAATAAATAACAATTGGCTTAGACATAATGTAACCACAAACACAAGAATTAAAGGATATTTAAATGCCTTTGGAGAAGATGAAGAGGGAAATATTTATGTGCTTACCCAAAATATTATAGGACCGAAAAGTAAAAGCGGAAAAGTATACAAAATTACCAACTAATTTAATTTGAGTTTACCAACTATACAGCCACAACCTTTGCAACAAGAGAATCTTCATCATATAACTCAAAAAATATTTGTTATTGGTAATAGCAGAAGCGGAACCAGCATGACTGCTCGCATATTGGGCAATCATGAAAGCATTTTCACTTTTAATGAACTGCACTTTTTTGAAGAATTATGGAATCCAAATGATGAACTCCAACCTTTAAATGAAAACGAATCTATTGACTTATTGATTCAGTTGTTTTCCATACAATATGATGGGTACTTCCACTATTATAAAAATGAAAAGTTTATTCCTGAAGCAAAAAATGTTCTTAACTTTTTGGTAGAGAACAAAACAGTTGCTACAGCCATTTCATTATTTCAGGCCTTTACATCATACATAACTATAAAAGAAGGAAAAACAATTAGTTGCGAGCAAACACCTCGAAATGCTTACTATATTAATGATATAAGAACTCTAATTCCAAATGCTAAATTCATTTATATGATTAGAGATCCGAGAGATGTTCTTAAATCACAAAAGAATAGATGGAAAAGGAATAAATATAAAGAAGGAAAAAAGCATTCTACCTTTAACACCATTAGACAAAGAATAAACTATCATCCAATAACTATATCAAAATTGTGGAGTCACGCCTCAAAAGTATATTCATCTAACGAAAATAAGGAGGACTTGATGGTTGTTAAATATGAAGACCTTATTGTAACACCGGAAATTGAAGTCAAAAAAATATGCGACTTTCTTGGGGTAGATTATAATGAAGCAATGCTTCGAATTCCAAAAATTGGTTCATCCCTTAAACAAGATACATCTAGTGAAAGAGGAATAGACCAAAGCAAGGCACATGGCTGGAAAAAAGGTGGGTTAACCAAAGGAGAAATTAGAATTTGTGAAAATATTACAGCCAGAGGCATGGCGGAGTATGGATACACCCCAAGCGATACAAATTATCATTATAGTGAATTGTTTTATTATTTAATTTTTCCATTTCAATTAATACTTACACTTATTTTTAATGTTAGAAAAACGAGAAGTTTAATCAGTGCGATTCGTAAAAGATTCTTATATTAAGTAACAATACGTTAATTAAGTTAATTGGAGAATAAAACCAATATAATTATTGCAGGAGTAAACAAAGCCGGTACTACCTCTTTGTTTACTTACCTAGGAGAACATCCCGAGATATGTCCTTCTTCCATTAAGGAAACCTGTTATTTCTTACCACTACGCTACGGAAATGCTATTGAGCCAATAAGTACATATAATAAATACTTCAAAAACTGCTCAGACAAGAAATTCTTATTAGAATCAACTCCCGGGTATTTCTACGGAGGCACAAACCTGAGTCAAAAAATTAAAGAGACGCTTCCCAACACCAAATTAATTTTCTCACTGCGCAACCCCGTGGAAAGACTCATTAGTTTTTACAGATTTAAAAAAAACCATTTGGAGTTACCGGCAGAAATGACCTTTAGCGAATACATTAATAAATGCAAATCGTATTCCAAAGAAGATTTTAAAGACCAAACATTGAATCCATACTTTGGCTTAGAAGGGGGTAAATATGTAGACTATATTAAAGACTGGGAGAGCTTTAATCCGGATGATATATTGTTTATAGATTTTGGAGGAATTACATCTGATCCATCTCTTGGATTAATTGATATATGCAATTGGCTTAAACTGGATTCGAACTTTTATTCCACTTACGAATATGATACACACAATAAATCCGTAGCGGTAAAAAACAGAAGTCTTCAAAAAGTGGCTTTATCTGCAAACAAAAAACTAGAAAAAATATTTAGAGAGAACAAAAAGCTTAAACAAAAATTAAAAACCATCTATTATAAAATGAATGGCAAAAAAATGCAAGAGCAAATAGATGAAAACTTAATTAAAGAGCTTGATAAATTCTACGAGCCCTACAGCGTTGAACTTTTAAAATATTTTAATGATAAAAAAAGAACAGATGCTCCAAAGTGGGTATTAGGAAGCCCTTCTGTTCCGATTAGTTAAATGACTGCAGGTCATATAACTTTTTATATGCCCCATTTTTAGAAAGCAGCTCATTGTGCGTTCCTCTTTCCACGATTTCTCCTTCACTCATTACTAAAATTTCATCTGCGTTTTGAATTGTAGATAGTCTGTGTGCAATAATTAATGAGGTTCTGTTTTTCATTAGATTGTTTAATGCGTCTTGCACCAATCTTTCAGATTCAGTATCCAATGCACTGGTTGCCTCATCTAAAATTAATATAGGTGGATTAACCAAAATGGCCCTGGCAATGCTCAACCTTTGTTTTTGACCACCAGAAAGCTTTACTCCTCTATCTCCTATTACTGTATCATAACCATTTTCAGCTTTTAAAATAAAATCATGAGCATTGGCCACTTTAGCTGCTTGCTCAATTTGCTCTTTCGATGCAGTATTTACTCCAAAGGCTATATTATTGGCAATGCTATCATTAAATAAAATTGACTCTTGTGATACAATTCCAAGCTTACTTCTTAAGCTCCCCAAAGAAATCTCTCTTAAATTAATATCATCAATGAACACATTACCTTCAATTGGATCATAAAATCTGGGCAACATATCTACCAATGTGCTTTTACCTGAGCCCGATTGCCCCACCAGAGCTACTGTTTTGCCCTTTTCAATGTTTACCTGAATGTTTTTCAGAACCCGTTCACTCGATTCATCACCATATGAAAAACTAATGTTATCAAACAAAACATTAGAGGTAAAGCTCTCCAGTTTTTTAGGATTCTCAATTTCTGTAATTCTTAAATCTTCATCCAATATTTCATAGACCCTATCAGCAGAAGCCATTCCTCTTTGGATTTTATAAAATGCCGTAGTGAATGATTTAACCGGTGGAATTAACTGGGAAAAAATTGCAATAAAGGTTATGAATTCTCCTGCACTAAAGTTTTCATTTTGGCTCAACACCATCTTTCCGCCTAAGTACATTACAACAACCAAAACAATAGTTCCTAATGTTTCACTAACCGGAGATGATAAGTAGTTCTTTCTGAACATACGGTTCATCAAAGTAGTGTAGCGCGTATTTACACTCTCAAAATTGCTATTTACTTTTTCTTCTGCACCAAAACCTTTTATTATTCTTAAGCCTCCTAATGATTCCTCAATTATTGACATTAGATCACCCAGCTTTTCTTTTCCCTTGCTGCTGGTTCGCTTCAAACTCTTACCCAGCTTACCTATTAGCAGGCCACTTATAGGCATTAACACCAACACAATTAATGTCAACATGGGATTTAAAGCGAACAAAGTGATTAGGAATAACGCGATCGTAATGGGTTCTTTTACCACCGCTTCAAACGAACTCATAATGGCCCATTCAATCTCCTGAAGATCTGTTGTCATTCTTGACATTAGATCTCCTTTTCTTTCTTCACTATAATAAGCCAGCGGCAATACCATAGACTTAGAAAATATTTCATTTCGCAAATCTTTTATCACTCCGTTCCTCACCGATGAAATAAAAAACGTTGCCAGATATCTAAATAGATTTTTAATAAAGAAAAGAACCACAACTATAATGCACATGAAAGAAAGTGCATACAGTTTTCCTTTATCCGGGTTTGTGATAATTTCAGTGAAGTAATAATAAAAACTATCTATTAGAGATTTTACAGAATATCCCAATTCCGGCTTACCTGCTAATAATCTCTCTTGGTACTGCGCATCTGATTTTAAAAACAATAAATCCAAAAAGGGAGCAATCATTGTTAAAGAGAACAATGAGAATACGGTGGAAATCAGGTTAAATATTATGTTGAGTACAGAATCAAACCAATATGGTTTGATATGCGCTATAATTCTGAGGAAATTTTTCACTGTTGCAAAGATAAAATTGCTATTAATAACTCAATCATTTGAATTGTATTGCTTTTCGTATTTTTAGCCTATATATGACAACTACCAGACAAAATAAATAT
>JABDLV010000130.1 GCA_013001815.1 Bacteroidia bacterium | reverse complement strand
CCATCTGCAATTAAAGTGTTTAACTATATAACTACGTTGTTTAGGGGTAATTTAGTTTTTAGTCCTGCTATGTTGTTTGCGATAGGGTTAGTCTCTTTCTTTATTACTGGTGGTTTAACCGGGATTATACTAGGTGATTCTACTCTGGACATTAATGTACATGATACTTATTTTGTTGTTGCTCACTTCCATATCGTAATGGGTAGTTCTGCAATATTTGGAATGTTTGCCGGTATTTATCACTGGTTCCCTCGAATGTATGGCCGTATGATGGATAACAAATTAGGTTATGTTCATTTTTGGTTAACGATTATATCAGTTTATGGTGTGTTCTTTCCTATGCACTTCTTAGGGTTAGCCGGTGTACCAAGAAGATACTACAACAATACTGCTTATGAAGGATTTGATGCGTTTATAAACGTGAATGAAATGATAACCATATTTGCAATGCTTGGTGGTGTAGCGCAGCTTATTTGGGCATTTAATTTCTTTTATAGCATTTACAAAGGAAAGGAAGCAAGTCAAAATCCTTGGGGTTCTACAACATTAGAATGGACTGCACCGGTAGAGCATATACATGGTAATTGGCCTGGTGCAATTCCTGAAGTACATCGTTGGCCTTATGATTATGGTAAGCCGGGTGCGAAAGAAGATTTCATTCCTCAAACGGTGCCTTACTCAGAAACACCTGAAAGTAACCGGCCCGATGACGACCATTAATATATAGGTAGAAAAATATTAAAGGAAAGCCCTTACGGAGACGTGAGGGCTTTTTTGTTTTGATGACAGAATTAAATAGGTGACAGTTAAATAATAGTTACAATTCATATTGGTGTTGATAATTTATATGGACAAATTTATTTCTTTGCTACAGGGAATGATACATTTATAGAATGAATTACAGACGAATTTATGTGGCTGCAACAAGTCAGCATGTTGGAAAAACAACTTCAACCTTGGGATTAATTAGCACCCTGCGTTCACAAGGATTAAATGTTGGCTACTGTAAACCGGTAGGACAGCAATTTATTGACGTAGCAGAAGGAAGAGCAGATAAGGATGCTGTTTTATTTGCTCAGTATATGGGTTTTGAATTGCAACCCGGTATTCACAGTCCGGTAATTTTGGGTAAAGGAACGACAAAAGAATATTTAGGCAACCCGGAAAAATTTATGTTTCCGGATAAAATATTAAAAGCATCAAAAATATTAGACAAACAACATGACGTTGTTGTGTATGAAGGCACAGGGCATCCTGGTGTGGGTTCAGTTGTTGATTTATCTAATGCTGATGTAGCTAAATTATTAGATGCCGGTGTAATAATGGTTGTTGAAGGAGGAATAGGAAACACAATTGACAGATTAAAAATGAGTATTGCGGTTTTCGAACAGCAAAACGTTCCAATAATTGGTGTCATAATTAACAAAGTACTTAAGTCTAAAATGGAAGATGTAAGTAATTTTGTTGGAATTAAATTAGAGCAAATGGGCTTGCCTTTGCTAGGGGTAATTCCATATGAACCCGAATTGGAGTTACCACTGATGGTTGGTATTCTAAATGCAGTAAAAGGAAAAGTGTTGTATAATGAGGATTACCTTGACAATAGAATTGAAGACATTATTGCGGGGTCATTAATTGATTTAGAAGAACTAAAGAGTTCTGAAAACCTCTTACTTATCGTTAGTGTAAAACGTTTGGGGGATGCACTCAAAAGGTTAGAAAAAGTAGCTAAACGTAGAGGGGAAAAGGATTTTCACATTTCAGGGATAATCGTAACCGGACATTCAGAAATTCAACAATCGCATATTGACTTCTTTCTAAAGGAGCAAATACCCGTTATACTAACGGAGTTAGACACGTATGAGTCTGTTGTAAAAATCAGTAGAATGGAGGTGAAAATAAACACACGAACTCCATGGAAAATTGTAAAGGCAGTAGCTTTATTTAGGCAACATATAAATATTGAGCCTGTAATAAGCCGAACACTTTCTCACTAATCTTTTACAATCTTCATTTCATCAATTAAGTGAGTTGCTCCGGCAAATTTATCTACTATAAATAGTACATAACGAATATCAACAGAAATATTTCTGCACACACTTGGGTCATACACAATGTCACTCATCGTGCCAATCCAATTTCTGTCAAAGTTCAATCCAATCAGTTCTCCATTTGCATTGATTACCGGACTGCCTGAATTTCCACCGCTAGTGTGGTTAGACGAAACAAAAGCAACGGGTAAAGTTCCATTTACACCATAAGGGCCATAGTCTTTCGCTTTGTATAATTCTATTAAGCGCTTAGGAGCTTTAAAATCTCTATGTTCTGGATCGTATTTTTCAGCAATACCCTCTAGAGTAGTAAATGCTTCGTATTGTACGGCATTTCTGGCTTTGTAGCCTTCAACCTTTCCAAAAGCGACCCGTAAAGTAGAATTAGCATCAGGATATAATTTCTTTTCTCCGCTCATTTCTTGTAAGGCTTTCATGTATGTTCTATATAGCTTTACAATTTCACCATTTGTTTCAGAATAAGCCGTTGAACTGGTTTCATGGTAATGATTTAATACGCTCGCCATTAATTGATATATAGGATCTTGTTCTAATTTGTATACTTTTTTTGTTTTGTAATTATCAAGAAAGTCATTCATTCTGCTTTCATCAACAAAAACAGAAGTATTAAACACATGCTCGGTATACTTATCCAGGTTGCCGGAATATTTTTTATTTATTTTTTCAAAAATAGCTGGTTGTAAATCTTGAGGCATTTTTTCCATACTTAATTCTATCAATGCTCTAAAGATTTTTTTGTCAATAGGTTGATGGTAATTTTTAAAGTACCCCGCTACAGCTTTTTTTCTTTTTTCAATTTCTTTAGTTACTTCTTCGGCATTAACAGGATTTTCTACACTCATTTCATGTAGTTTTCTAAAACCATTCGCATATCTAATTGCTTCTATTCCATACATGCCTTCATTTACATATAACCGGTGCAACCTATGTGGCTCTAGCTTTTCATATAAGTCACCAAATGTTTCAAGCAAACTTCCATAGTCTTTTTTTCGTGTAGCATCCTCATTAACCCATTTTGTGAAATCAGCCTCTCTTTGTTGTTTTAAGTTAATGGCATCGTATCTGGCAAGTCCTGTGTTTTGTCCTTGCCATTTTTTCCATGCGTTACTAACCCGGCTTTGTTTGCTTGCATATTGAATTCTTATTTTTGCACTTTCTAACATTGCAGCATCCATTACTTTTAATCTTTCATCTCTTATGGCAATGGCATGTGGATTGGTTACAGAATAAATCTGATCAACACCATGTGAAGTTAAATACTCGCTTGTTCTGCCTGGAAACCCATACACCATGGTAAAGTCTCCTTCTTGCATTCCTTTAATAGAAATGGGAAAAGAAAATTTAGATTTATACGGAACGTTGTCTTTTGAATAATCCGCAGGTTCGTTATCGGCATTTGCATATATTCTAAATAATGAAAAATCACCGGTATGTCTTGGCCAAACCCAATTATCTGTGTCACCACCAAACTTACCTATTGAAGATGGAGGTGCTCCTACCAAACGAACGTCCCGGTAGGTTTCCGTAACGATAAGATAGAATTCATTGCCATAGTAATAAGCCTTTACTTGCCCCTTATAATGCGAATCTTTTGTAGCTTCGGCTGTGATGGAAGCGCTGACTTTATCAATGGCTGCCTTTCTTTCTGGTTCTGTCATGTTAGCTGTTAGACTGCTGTTGACTTTTTCAGTAACATCTTCAATCCTCACGATAAACGTTGCCGTTAGTCCTTTACATGGCAATTCGGCTTTTTTATTTTCAGCCCAAACACCATCTGTCAGGTAATCGTTTTCAACTGATGAGTGCCTTTGAATATTGCTATAACCACAATGATGATTCGTTAAGATCAAACCTTCACCCGAAATGACTTCTGCCGTGCAACCTCCGCCAAAGTGAACTATGCCATCTTTTAAGCTAGATTTATTTACGCTGTATATATCTTCTGCGCTTAGCTTAAACCCGAGCTCCTGCATTCTATCGATATTAATTTTCTTAACTAAAGATGGAATCCACATTCCTTCTTCTGCCAACAAGAAAGCAGGGGTAATAAATATGCAGAAAACAACCACTAATAATTTTTTGTAATTCATTTTGTATAATATTTTATATATTGATTAATAGCAGCCACAACCACCGCCACTTTTACTCCCATGTGAAGAAGTAGCACCTTCTCTGTAGGTTTGGATGCTTAATTCATAAAATTCGCTTTCCATAGGGTTCACTTGCATGTCAATGTCATTCAGATAAATTTTATCATATGTATTTAAAACAGTGCAAGAACTTGTACCAAGTATTAGACAAGAATATAAGACTAAATATAGTACAATCTTATTCATTTATTTTTTGAGTAAACCATCCATATGCTCCGTATAGCATATTAATTCCAACCAGTAATATCATTAATCCCATAAGTAAATGCAAATCCATCGAGTAACAAAAGAACATTAGTATTATGGAGATGACTCCTGTAATTATTTTAATTGCCGGTGACCAAAACGGGTGTGTAAATTCATTTGGTAATCTTTCTAGTGTCGTTTCAATTAGACCAAGTGTAATTAAGCACAAGCCAAGTGATAAGCACATAAGAATAATTACTTCTGCGGGTAAATAATGAGATTCTGTAGAGACTAATACTAAAATACCTGATCCAATAGCAGTTACAAATATTACAAATGGCAAATGCAAATAGCCCCAGGCAAAACTAGATGCAGTAGTGGGTTTTGAATTTCGTCTGGCAATAAAGTCAAAGTATATCCACCATAAACCAAAAGCGATTGAAAATCCAAGCACAAAATTTGATATCATGTGCGAATCTAAATGATGTTGTTCGGCCAGGCCTTTTACTATTCCTACAATAGATTCCCCTAATACAATTATAATAAATAGTCCGAAGCGTTCAGGTAATTTCGATTTGCTGAATTGTGGAAGTTGTGCTTCTAGTTTAAGGGTTGTAAAAGGTACAAGTAAATCAATGGTAAGCGCTATACCCCAGATAACAAAACGCATTGGTGGCTCTACAAAAATGGAACCAATAAAAAGCAAGATGGAAATTGAAAAACCAATTATATAACGATAACCGGTTGGTCTAAAACGTTTTGAGTAGTAGGTCGCTCGCATCCACATTCCTAATAATATTAGACGAGCACCTGAGTATGCTAATGCAAACTGTACAGAAGTTTCCCCAAGTGCATCATGTATATATACTGCCATTGCTGCAATAGCAAGCATTTTTAGAAAGTAAAATATTCTGTTTTCTAAGCCATTGGTTTCAAATCGTTCATTATAGTAGGTAGAATTAATCCAAACCCACCAAACAGGAATAAAAAGTAAAATGAATTTGTAAAAAGTAGTGAAAGAATAATCTGCGGCAAGTTTGTGCGCAATCTCTGCAATACTTACTACAAAAACTAAATCGTAAAAAAGTTCAATCCAGGAAACTTTTCTTTCTTGGTTTAAATCTTCATCTATTCTTAAAGTTGGTTTCTCAAACAGTGGCCTTCTTGCCATAAATTTTAATGCAGTTTTTATTCGATAATTGTGTGCTGTGCATCGAAATTACTGTTTTTCTTTAGGAGTTAAAACAGTTTTGGTTGCTTAACTTTAAGTTCAAACTCTAAAAGCCATTTCTTTCTTTCTAAGCCCCCGGCATAACCTGTTAAATTGCCATTGCTTCCAATTACTCTATGGCATGGAACAATGATGGCTATTGGGTTTAAGGAGTTTGTCTGCCCCACTGCACGGCTTAATTTAGTGCTACCAATTTTTTGGGCGATGTCTTTGTAAGATTTGGTTCTGCCATAAGGAATGCCGCCTAGTTTTCCCCAAACTTCCTCTTGAAACGGAGTGCCATAAAGTTTATAAGGAACGTTGAACGAAGTTCTGTCTCCATGAAAATACTCATCCAATTCTTTTTTACACTGCGATAAAACTTTTACTCCCTTAGAGTTTTCTTTTTGATTTTTGTTGTCATCAATAAAATTTATGGACGTGACATGCTTTTCATCTGATTTAATCTCTAGACTTCCGATAGGTGATTTATAAAAAGCAGTGTAGTACATAATAAAAAACAGGATCAAAAATTAAGTTCAAAAAACAGAACTCTTAAAATTATGAATTAAGGGGGAGAATAAAAAAGAAAAAAATTTATGCAAATACCGCATTGCCAACTTGCTGTCTTACAGCATTCATAATGGCTTTCGCATCGTATTCACACTCATTATATAATTCAGGTTGTGTACCGTGATCTATGAACTTATCAGGTATTCCTAGTCTGGTGATGTTTGCACTATAATTATGGGTTATCATAAACTCTGCAACAGCACTTCCAAAGCCACCTGTTATGCAACCATCTTCAACGGTTACAATTTTTTGAAAACGCGTAAACACTTCATGCAACATGCTTTCATCAAGAGGCTTTACAAAACGCATATCATAATGTGCAGGATGAAAACCTTCAAGGTCTAATTTTTCACATGCTTCAACTGCAAAATTACCTACATGACCTATTGTTAGAATGGCAATTTCTTCACCGTCTTTTATTTTTCTTCCCTGTCCAACAGGAATTTCTTTGAATGGTTTTCTCCAGTCAACCTGAACACCCAAACCTCTAGGGTAACGAATAGTAAAAGGCCCTTTATCTTTTAACTGAGCAGTGTACATTAAATTTCTGAGTTCAGTTTCATTCATTGGTGCAGACACAACCATGTTTGGTATGCATCGCATATAGGCCAAATCAAACGCGCCATGATGTGTAGAGCCATCAGCACCGGCTACTCCACCTCTATCTAAGCAGAAAATTACGTTTAAGTTTTGCAAGGCAACATCATGAATTACCTGGTCATAGGCCCGCTGCATAAAAGATGAATAAATATTGCAATACGGAACTAAGCCTTGGGTTGCCAGTCCGGCACTAAACGTAACAGCATGTTGCTCTGCTATTCCAACATCAAATGCTCTATCCGGCATTTCATCCATCATAAATTTTAGAGAGCATCCCGATGGCATGGCAGGTGTTATGCCAACAATTTTTTCATTTTCTTTTGCTAGTTCAATAATGCTGTGCCCAAATACATCCTGATATTTTGGAGGTTTTGGTTTCGTTGATTCAGACTTTTGAATTTCACCGGTTATCTTGTCAAACTTTCCGGGTGCATGCCACTTTGTTTGATTTTTTTCAGCCTTTGCATAACCCTTTCCCTTAACCGTAAGGCAGTGCAAAATTTTAGGTCCTGGTATATCCTTTAAGTCTTCTAGTACTTTAGCAACGTGCTTAACATCATGTCCGTCAATAGGCCCAAAGTAGCGCCATTGCAAAGATTCAAACATGTTACTTTGTTTAAGAACTGCAGCTTTAATGGCATGCTCTACCTTTTGTGCAACTGCTTGTGGGTTTGGACCAAATTTACTTATTGCTCCTAGTACTTTCCACACTTCATCTTTCACTTTGTTGTAAGCATGTGAAGTGGTAATGTCTGTTAAGTATTGTTTCAGTGCACCAACATTTGGGTCAATGCTCATGCAATTATCATTCAACACTACTAAAAGATTTGAGTTTTCCACGCCACCATGGTTCAGTGCTTCAAATGCCAAGCCGGCAGTCATAGCACCATCACCAATTACCGCAATGTGTTGCTTGTCTTTTACACCTTGTAATCTTGACCCAACGGCCATGCCCAGTGCAGCTGAAATAGAAGTAGAAGAATGGCCAACACCAAAGGTATCATACTCACTTTCACTTCTTTTTGGAAAACCACTTATCCCTTTATAAATTCTGTTGGTATGAAAATCATCTCTTCTTCCGGTTAGTATTTTGTGGCCATAAGCCTGATGACCTACATCCCAAACCAGTTGATCATCCGGTGTATTAAAAATATAATGAAGAGCCACAGTAAGCTCAACTACACCAAGACTCGCACCAAAATGACCGCCTTGTACAGATACAATATCTATGATATACTGCCGTAACTCATTGCAAACTTGCTCAAGCTGAGACTTCTTCAGCTTGCGTAGGTCAGATGGATGGTTGATTGATTTTAATAAAGGTCCAGGAACAAATTCCATGATATTCTTTAAAGGCTCTATTTAAATACAAATTTATGCAATTTACAGCAATACTTAACTACAGTCAAACACATAAAATGAGAACAGAAATAGCCTCTAATTGTTTTAAATTGAATGGGTTTTAACCCAATTTTGGGCTTTTATTTAGGCTAAAAGCAGCTTGAAACAGGCATATATTGGCCTAAATTTTGTTCTTTTGCAATCTTAAAAAATTCACAAATGCCCGTAAAAGAAAATATTAAACAACTCCTTCAGTCATCAGATTATGATAGAAAAGTAACGGTGATGGGATGGGTGCGTACCAAACGTGAAGGAAAAAATGTTGCCTTTGCTGCTTTAAATGATGGTTCCATTATTCATAATATTCAGATTGTAATTGATAATGCAAAGTTTGATGAAGCAACAATTAAAAGCATAACAACGGGTTCTTGTGTTCAGGTATTAGGAACATTGGTTCAATCTATGGGAAAGGGACAAAGTTCTGAAGTTCAAGCGGATGAAATTAAGTTGCTCGGTGGTGCGGATGCAGACTCATATCCTTTACAAAAAAAGGGACATACCCTAGAGTTTTTAAGAGAAATAGCACATTTAAGACCAAGAACAAATACGTTTGGTGCAGTGTTTAGAATTCGCCATCACGCTGCGTTTGCAATACATAAGTTTTTTAATGAAAATGGTTTTAATTGGATGCATACACCGATTATTACCGGAAGTGATGCAGAAGGTGCAGGTGAAATGTTTAGGGTTAGTACCTTATCACCAACGAACCCTCCATTAAATGAAAATGGTGATGTGAATTATGAAGAAGATTTTTTCGGGAAAGAAACCAACTTAACAGTTAGTGGACAACTAGAAGCGGAGTTGGGTGCATTGGCATTGTCTAAGGTGTATACTTTTGGTCCGACATTTAGAGCAGAAAATTCTAACACAACAAGACACTTAGCTGAGTTTTGGATGATAGAACCGGAAATGGCATTCTATGACATTACAGATAACATGGATTTGGCGGAAGAGTTTCTGAAATACATGGTTCAGTATATTTTAAATAACTGCAAAGATGATTTAGAATTTCTGAATAAAATGTACGACAAAGAGCTAATACAACGGCTTGAAAGTGTTGTGAATACAGACTTTGCTCGTGTAACCTATACAGAGGCTGTAGATGTATTATTAGCTGCAAAACAAAAATTTGAATTTAAAGTTGAGTGGGGTGTCGACTTGCAAAGTGAACATGAAAAATATCTGGTTGAACAACATTATAAGAAACCTGTTATTGTTGTTGACTATCCTAAAGACATTAAAGCTTTTTACATGCGCCAAAACGAAGATGGAAAAACAGTTCGAGCAATGGATGTGCTATTCCCCGGTATTGGTGAAATTATTGGTGGTTCGCAAAGAGAAGAAAGATATGAGTTGTTAGAAAAAAGAATTGATGAAATGAATATTGAAAAGGAAAGTGTATGGTGGTATTTGGAAACCAGAAAATTTGGAACTGCCACTCACTCAGGTTTTGGTTTAGGTTTTGAGCGCTTTGTTTTGTTTGTTACCGCCATGTCAAATATTAGAGATGTAATTCCGTTTCCTAGAACACCTCAAAACGCAGAGTTCTAAATTTTTGTTATCTTTTACTCTGTAGTACCAAAATGAAATGTTAAAACAAGGGCTTTATCAAAAAATGCTTCAAAAGCTGTCTCCACAACAGATACAGCTAATGAAGTTATTGCAGGTTCCTACCGCTGAACTAGAGCAGCGCATAAAGGAAGAAATGGAAATGAATCCTGCTTTGGAGGAAGGTAAAGAAGAGAATGAAGATGAGTTGGTATTTGCCGATGACCCGCAGGAAAATACTGAAGAAGTACAGAGTGAAGCAGAAAAAATGAATGATGAGATTGACGTGTCAGAGTATATTCAAGATGAAGATATACCCTATTACAAGACGTCTTCTAATAATTCCAGTGCAGATGATGAGCATACGGTAATTCCAATTAGTGCCGGAAAATCTTTTCAAGAAAATCTAATTGCTCAATTAGGTTTGGCAAGTTTAGGAGATGTAAAAACTGAAATTGCCAAACAAATAATAGGTAGCATTGATGATGATGGTTATCTGAGAAGAGAACTGCATTCCGTTTCAGATGATCTAATGTTTTCAAAAAATGTAAGAACCACAGAGAAAGAGATTGAAGAAGTTTTAGAATTAATACAGACTTTTGAGCCTGCCGGTGTTGGTGCCAGAGACCTTCAGGAATGTCTTTTAATTCAATTACAAAGAATTGAGAATGATAATGATGAGGTTAAAACGGCCATTAAGATCATTAAAAATCATATGAATGAGTTCTCTAAAAAGCATTACTCTAAGCTGGAAAAAGCTTACAACTTAAATGATGAGGAGCTGAAGGCTGTAATTGGACATATATTAAAATTGAACCCGAAGCCGGGGAACTCCATGTCAGATAGCCATCGCCTGGTTCAACACATCGTTCCTGATTTTATTTTAAACAACAATGATGGCAATTTAGAACTGTCATTAAATGCAAGAAATGTTCCTGATTTAAAAGTGAGTCGTTCTTATCAAGAAATGCTAAAAACATATTCTAAAGGAAAAACAAAAGACAAATCTACGAAGGAAGCAGTGCAATTTGTTAAGCAAAAATTAGATTCGGCAAAATGGTTTATTGATGCAATTAAGCAAAGACAAGAAACCTTAATGAATACCATGTCTGCCATAATTAACTATCAGTATCAATATTTTTTGGATGGAGATGAGAAGTTGTTGAAGCCAATGATACTTAAAGATATAGCGGAGATGGTCAATTTGGACATATCTACTATATCAAGGGTTGCCAACAGCAAGTATATTCAAACACCTTTTGGAACGTTTTTATTAAAGAGTTTCTTTTCAGAATCACTTTCTACCGACAGTGGAGAGGAAGTGAGTAGTAGAGAAGTAAAAAATATTTTGCAAGAGTGTGTGGACAACGAAGACAAACGAAAACCTTTACCCGATGATAGACTTGCAAAAATTCTTAATGATAAAGGTTACAATATTGCTAGAAGAACAGTGGCTAAATACCGAGAGCAATTAAATATTCCGGTTGCACGCTTAAGAAAACAGCTGTAGTAAATGAACACTGGCACGGCTAAAATAATTTCTTATTTATTTCACCCTTTAATCATGGCATTTTATGCCAGTGCAGCTATATTTTTAGTTAACCCCCATTATAAATATGTATTGAATGACCAGGTGAAGGCCGTTATATTAATTACGGTACTGATCACCACGTTTTTTCTTCCACTTCTTTCAAGTTTTTTCTTTTTAAAAAAGGGATATATCACTTCTTTACAAATGGACTCAGCTGATGAAAGGCAATTGCCGTTTGTAACCACTGCAATTTATTATGTTACCGGATTTATTTTATTGTACAGATTGCCAATTCCAAATATTTTTGGTGCCATTGTACTTGGCGCAGGAATTGCCATCATTATTGCTTTAATTATAAACTTCTATTGGAAAATTAGTATTCACATGATTGGTGTTGGTGGAATAGCGGGAGGATTATTTGCTTTAAGCAGCCATTCTTACACCAACTTGCTGTTGCCAATGGCCGGTATATTTATTTTGGCAGGATGGTTAGGTTCTGCAAGGTTAATTTACGGTACACATACTCAATCGCAAGTTTATGCAGGTTTTGTGGTGGGTTTTGTTGTAGAATTTTTGGTAATTTATTTCTACAATATTATTTAACAGCAACCACCTCCATCATAAAAATAAGTAGAGTCTGAAATAAATATATTTTCATTATTTAATGCAGAAAGATTATTGGCCGTTTTATCGCAAACTGAAAGTGGTTGATTTGGCAAGAGTACATGTCCCTGATTATCGTCAAAGCATTTTTTGTTTCCGAAATAAATTGCTGTTTTTCCTGTAAATACGCAGGGTCCGTCTTCTGGCATTGGATCTTTAATTGCGCAAACCTCTACGCTTTCAATATAAATCTGTTCAGGTGTATCATATTGCTTCGGAGACAATATACGATAAGGCCTTTTTGCTCTTATTTCCACTGTTCCAAATCCAACTTCAGTAATAAATTCAATATACTTTTGGAGCGGTACGGAACCGGTTAAGCAAAGTGCTCTTAATTCTTCATCAGCCTTTAAGTTATCAGTTATTACGTCTTCAGTAATCGGGTCAGATAAAACTAAACGCCCATGGGGTTTTAAAACTCTGTACATTTCTTGCAGTGCTTTTTTTAGTTCTTCTTCTTTAAAAATATTGAACAAACAATTTTGTGCTGCAACATCAATAGAATTATCTTCAACGGGTAAGTTCAATGCATCACCCTTAACTAATTTCACAAAATCTTTTTCAAACCAATTATTTGTTTTTTCTGCTGTCAAAAAATTATCTGCTGAGGCATGCAGCATTTCATTAACAACATCAACGCCAATAACACCATGTTTTTTTCTGCTGAAATAAGAAAACTGCAGTAGCTCCATTCCGCCACCCACGCCAACATAAAGAATGGTTGGGTTATTTACTAAATCCCTTGGATGAACTGTGCTACCACAACCATAATTCATTTCCAGCATTTTTTCTGGTATATCTAGTCCTGGTAGTTGCCAAACTGGAGTTGTAGTGCAACAGAGTCCTACATCTGGTTTTATCGCTGCTTGTTTATAAACTTCTTTGGTTGTTTCTAAATAGGTCATGGGTAAGTTTTTAAAGGAGATTGAAAGGCACAAATAAAAAAAAAGAAGAAACTACAAGCCCCTTCTCTTTCTGTTAACTTTTGTTTTGTTTCTATAGTTTTACAAACTTCTTAACTGCAGTTTCATTTACTCGAATAAAATATACACCACTAGAAAACTTTTCAGAATTAATTTGAATTTCTCTTTCATTGTTTATGGTGCTAGAATAAACTATTTCACCATAAATATTTAACACTTCTATAATTGTTTCTCCTTTTATAACATCATTAAAAAATACATTGATTAAATCTGTTGCAGGATTAGGGTAAAGTTGAATGTTGTTGCTTTCAATAATATCATCTACACTCAATATTAAATTACAGAAACCGGTATCTGGATTTAATTCAATGTAACCCTTTGCAGAAAGGTCTCTTCCTGCAAATGCAGTATACGCTGTATCGTATCTGTTAAAACGAAACATGATATTGTTGTTTATGGATAATGTATCGCCTTGAGATACCGGGTTTCCACCAAGCATAGGGTTTTTGTATTCCCACACAATATCTTCATTTGCATTTATTTCAAATGCATAACCAAATCGACCAACATCAATCAATGTATTTCCGTTAGGTAAACGTTGTACACTAGACAAACCTGTAGAGTACATGTCTTGAGGAACTGGTCTTTGATAGGACCAATCAAAAGCTTGTGACCATGTACCCGTTGCAGTATCTATTGGATACTCCCAGTCATACGTATCAAAAACCGGATTTAAAGAATGAACAGTTGAAAAATCTGCACCCGCACGATTATTGAATACCATTATTTTATTGTAGTCTGGTTGACCGGCAGAAATTCCCTTGTCTGCCCAGTGACAATCATGAGAGTAAAATAAAACCATATCTGTTGAGTCTCCCTGGTCGTATGCAGCCGGGTTTCCAAATCGATACATTAGGTCACCTCCTTTACCGCTAAACCCTCCGGTGCTTCCGGCAGCTTGTGCTGTAGTAGTACTGTGGTCTATTATCCAAATTTCATTGAAGGTAGGTACACTTAACAGTATTTGATCATAGTCTGCATTGTAATCAATAGAATTAGAGTGCATCCAATCCGGGTTGTCTCCGGATGTAGCATAATTAAAGTTTATTAGTTCAGGATGATCTGCAACTACACCATAATTGTTTTTGGTTGAATCATAGTCTTGTACTAAGTGATCCCATGCGTTCCATTGCCAAACAACGGTTGCACTTCCGGTGCCAATTGGTTGTAGTTCAAGAATTTTTTCCGGCCAAATATGTCCATCTCTTAACAATGCAGTATCTCTACCTTCTGCAATCGCTTCAGTATCCGTTCTTCTATCCCATGCTATGGCTAAAATATTTCCATTTGGTAAATCAGCGATATCATGATGAAAACGTTGAGTAGAATCATTTAATGTATAAGACCAAAGAATATTGTTATCCCAATCTCTGATTTCAATTTTTTCTCCACCACCACCTGCATGGATAAGTGCGTTTGAAGCACCACCTCTTCCTTTGCAAACAACTAAGTCTCCGTTGTCTCTTAGAATAACGCCATTACCAGGTCTAAACCCACTGGTATCAGGCCAAGAATGAACAATTTCTCCACAATTGTTCAATAAATAAACTGTACCCTGGTTATGCGGAAAGTGCAAATTATACCCTGGATAAGCCTCTAATGGAGCATAGGATAACAAGCCCACTGTATTTTGTGCCTGCATTGAAACACTTAACAAAGCAACTGTTATTAGTAGTAAAAACCTTTTCATAGCTTAATAATTTTTGATTGAATTTGAATGTTTTTGTTTAGGTTAAATATGTTAATCAAATAAATACCTTTTTTTAAATTTTGAGCATCAAATGTACATTGAAAATCAGTGCAATTTGAATTTAAAAGTAATTTTCCA
>JABDLV010000129.1 GCA_013001815.1 Bacteroidia bacterium | reverse complement strand
CATTGTAAATATTAGTTCTGTTGCGGGTCTAGCACATTTAAGAACCGGTAGTATTTATGGAATGACAAAAGCAGCAATAAACCAACTAACGAAAAACTTAGCCGTTGAGTGGGCTGATAAAAAAATAAGAGTGAATGCAGTTGCACCTTGGTACATCAACACACCATTAGCTCAACAAGTATTACAAAATACAGATTATAAAAACGAAGTTCTTAACAGAACGCCTATGCAAAGAATTGGTGAACCTGATGAAGTAGCAAACCTGGTTGCTTTTCTAACAATGCCCGCATCTTCATACATTACCGGGCAGTGTGTTTCAGTTGACGGAGGGTTTTCGGTTAACTCCTTTTAAGCACTTGGCATAATTATGGCCATAATAATGTAGGCGAATAATGTAGTACCGGCCAGTAACAATCCCAGAACAAATAATAATCTAACCACCGTTGCATCTATTTCCATATACGTAGCTATTCCACTACAAACACCCAGAATCATCTTTTCACCCTTTACTAGTCTTTTTGGCATATTTTTTTTATTTTAGTTATGAAAATATTAATTATTCGAAAACATATTTTGGTTTTGTTAATTTTTAATCAACAAGCAGCTATCTAATTTGGACTTAATATATTAGTTTTGATTCATATTTTTAATGTTTCTAACCTCTATGAGCGATAACCACAATCCTAACTGCCAACATTGTAGCGTACGATTTAAATCCATTTTTTGTAAGCTTTCAGAGGATGAAGTGATGGTTTTAAATAGAAAGAAAGTATGCGGTCATTATAAAAAAGGTGATCAAATCTTTATGGAAGGCCGTTCTGCTAATTCAATTTTTTGCATCAATGGAGGAAAAGTTAAAATAACCCAGATTGGAGAAGAAGGAAAAGAGCAAATATTGCATTTGGTTGGAGAAGGTGATGTAATTGGATATAGATCGGTTTTAAGTGGCGAACCCTATTCTGTTTCTGCTACCGCATTAGAAGACTCTTCTATTTGTCAAATTCCAAAATCTATGTTTCAGCAAATGATAGAGAGTGATAATCATCTGGCACTTGAAGTAATAAAAATCTTGTCTGATGATTTAAAATTTGCTGAAAGAAATATTACTGAATTTGCTCAGAAACCCGTTAAAGAGCGAATTGCAGAGGCCCTACTGTTTATTAAAGAAACCTATGGCTATGAAAGTGATGGTGAAACGTTAAACGTTAACTTAACGCGGGAAGAAATTGCAAATATTGTTGGCACCGCAACTGAAACCACAATTAGAGTATTGTCTGATCTTAAAAAACACAATATTCTTGAGTTGAAGGGCAGGCAAATCAAAATTAAAGATTTGAATGAGCTTGTGCACATTGCCAACATTCATGATCATATGTATTAACAACTTTTTAGTTGATTTTTTTATATATCCTGACCTAAATCATTTATTAAAGCATTTGACCCTATTACCTTTAGCGTTAGTTTGACGTTATGAACCAGTATTCAGGTATAAATTTCTCTAAATTAAACTTAGATCAAATAGTTGATTTTATTGCTCAACAAAGTGATGCTGAAATAAAATCTACGTTAGATTTTACAGATTCTACTTTTAAATCATTAGTCAAAGACAATCACGTAGAAAAAAAGTTCTATTTGCTATACCAGTGTTTTCAAAAATTTAAAGAAATAATAGAGTATCAAATTAGAAAAGAGGAACTGATTCTGTTTCCGGTTCTTAAAAATATGGATAAGCAAAACTCAATGGACAATGGTTCTGTTTCCCAAGATTTGAACAAGCCCATAAATATTATTAGCAAAGATCATGAGCGTATTTTAAGATTGCTTATGACCCTAAAAAACCACGCAGCGTATTTTTCAAACACAGCTGACGAGAACATTCGGCTGTGTTTACAAAACATAGAAAACCTGGACAATTGCATCAATGAAAATATTCGTTTTCATAAAAATGTTCTTTTTCCTAAAATTCTTAATATGCAAAATGGACAAAAAGATATTTTAAATTAGTATCTTTAAGAAAGACTAATTAATTCGATAATCATGAAAAATATTTTAGTTCCGACAGATTTCAGCAAGACTGCACAAGTATCTACTGAATATGCAGCTCACTTGGCAAAAAGCTTAAATGCAAAGATTACTTTGTATCATGCTTTTCATGTACCGGCTCCGGTTACAGGTGTACCTGCAATTGTAGTATCACCAGAAGAAATGGAAGCAGAAAACATGGAGCGCCTACAAGCAATTGCCAGCGATCTTAACACAAAATTAGGAACACACATTAATATAGAATGCAAGAGCAAAATTGGTTTTGCAGTTGAAAGCATAACAGAAGAATCTAAGAGTAGCGATTACAGTTTAATCGTAATGGGAATTGATGGTTCCTCAGCAATTGCAGAAGTGCTTATTGGTAGTAGTACCACTGCCGTTATGCGTTATTCAAAAATTCCTTTGTTGGCAGTTCCTGCGGGGTCTACTTACAAAGATATAAATCATATCACCTTTGCTTGGGATTTACACGACATTTCTCATCCAGAAAATCTTAATGCTTTGTTTGACATTGGCAGAGCTCATAAATCCTCAATGGATATCGTACACATTGTAGAAAAAGGAAAGAAAGATGATGTTGATGTGCAAAAAGAAACAGAGCACATTAAACAGTTTGCTAAAGACTATGATTTTACTTTCAGTGTTAATGAAAGTGAAGATGTAGTTGATGGTTTAAATGAATGTGTAGACAAATTTGGATCTGATTTAATTGCCCTTATCCCACAAAAACATTCATTCTTTGAAAGGTTAATTAACGAACCAAGTTCTAAGAAAATGGCGTTTCATACGCATGTGCCTTTATTAACTATACCAAACTAAATCTTATGCAAATTCAAGCTTCACAAACATTAGCTGATATACAGAAAGTATTTAATGATACTTATCCTTATTTAAAACTTGAGTTTTTTAATAAACCACATGGTGTTGGTGATGGCTCTCCTAAAAAGGATATGATGAATACAGACTTGAGCATAGATGAATGCAGCTCAAAAGAAAAATCCGGTAACATAAATATTGATTCAAGTGTTAAAGCCTCAGAAATTGAACAAAGTTTTATGGATGTATTCGGCTTATCGGTTCAAGTGTTTCGCTTATCCGGAGACGTATGGTTGGAAACAACAACCACTGACAACTGGACTCTGGAAGAGCAAAATCAGTCAGGCAAAGAAAGAGCCACGGTTTAATCATGTCAAAATTTAAGGATTTAATAAACTCTGATACGCCTGTATTAGTAGATTTTTATGCCACATGGTGTGGACCATGCAAAATGTTAACACCCATTTTAAAAGAACTTTACACAGACTTAAACGGTTCAGCCAAAATTATTAAAGTGGATGTAGATAAGAACCCTAAAGCCGCAGAGGTTTATGGAATCAGTGGAGTTCCAACAATGATCTTATTCAAAAACGGTGAAATAAAGTGGAGAGAATCCGGTATTCGTCCAGCTCATGAACTCAAAAAGATCATAGAAGAGTTCGTTTAAATTTTTTTTATTCCCTGATCCAGATCATTTGTTTCGCCACTAACCAAATCTAAGTTTGTGTTAGTTATTTAATAACTAAAAAGAGAAACGGAAAAATTTACTATAAATGGTTCTGTAGATATTCTTTCAAAGGCTCAATAAAACCACTTATTGAGACACAGTTTAACAATGGCGTTGTTTAGCTTAGGATACCAAATTCAGAAATGCCGTTGAAAAACCCATGAAAGAAATCAGAGCGGAATTCACAAGTTAAATTTTAACCTATCCCCGGTGCGTTCTGCATCGGGGTTTTTTTATGGAATACGGCTAAAATCCCTTAATTTGGCAGATTAAAATAACAGACAAAGACTTATGAGAATATTTACCGTTTTACTATGCATTGCATTCATTTTTTCTTGTACTACACCAGAAAAAAGCCAACCTACTATCATGAAAAAAGATACTCACTCCTACTCTAATGTAGACCAAGTAAGAATTGAACACATTCACCTGGATTTACGAGTTGATTTTCAATCAAAAATATTAAAAGGCTACGCTGATTTAACCATTAATAACTTTGGAAATGCAGATAGCATTATTTTGGACACCTACGGATTAAATTTTAAGAAGATTATTTACGAAGACAAGCATGGTGCAAAATACACATTGGGAGAATTTGATGAAGTGCATGGTGCTCCCCTTGCAATTAAACTAAAACCGGATACTAAAAAAATTAGAATACACTACGCAACATCAGATAAGGCAGCAGGTTTACAATGGTTAAATCCTGAAATTACTCTTGGAAAAAAGCATCCATTCTTATTGTCTCAATCGCAGGCTATTCTGGCTAGAACATGGTTACCTTGTCAAGATACTCCGGGTATTAAGTTTACTTACAGTGCAAAGATTACAGTTCCAAAAGAGTTAATGGCTGTAATGAGTGCAGAAAACCCAACAGAAAAGAATGCTGAAGGTGTTTATGAATTCAATATGCCTCAGGCTATTCCATCTTACTTAATGGCCATTGCTGTAGGTGATATTGAATACGCGAAAATCGGTGACAATTCCGGAGTATACGCAGAGCCTGGCATGTTAGATAGAGCTGTATACGAATTAGCAGACATGCCTGCAATGATTAAAGCAGCGGAAAATTTATATGGTCCATATCTGTGGGGTCAATATGATGTAATTATTTTACCTCCATCTTTTCCTTTTGGTGGAATGGAAAACCCACGCCTAACCTTTGCAACACCTACCATTATAGCCGGTGACCGTTCATTAGTTGCATTGATAGCTCATGAACTGGCACATTCTTGGTCTGGTAACCTGGTTACCAATTCTACCTGGGATGACTTTTGGCTAAATGAAGGTTTCACTGTTTATTTTGAAAGCAGAATAATGGAAGAAGTATATGGAGCCGACTACTCTACCATGTTGACTCTTTTAGGCCAGCAAGATTTAGAAAAAACAGTTGAAAAAATTCACGCAGGAAAACATCCGGAAGATTCAAAACTAATACTAGACTTGGATGGCCGAAACCCGGATGATGGCATGACGGATATTGCTTATGAAAAAGGAAGATTCTTTTTGAAGGCATGTGAAAATGCCGTAGGAAGAGAAACCTGGGATGCTTTTTTGAAGCAATATTTTAAAGAGCATGCATTTGGTAGTATGACAACTGAAAATTTTGTTGAGTATATAAATGAGCATTTGATAAAAGGTGACCAAGAATTGGCAGAGAAAATTATGCTTGATGACTGGATTTACAAGCAAGGATTGCCTTCCAACTTCCCTAAAATTCAATCGAATGAATTGGATAAAGTAAAAGAGCATATAGCAGATTTTACTTCAGGAAAGGGCGCCCAAAGTATTGATACCGCTAACTATACTACGCATCACTGGCTATACTTCTTAAGAAATTTACCTGAAGAATTGAGCCCAGCACAAATGCAAGATTTAGATAACACATTTGGTTTTACCAATACCGGTAACAGTGAAATACTATGTGAGTGGTTCAAAAAATCAGTAGACAATGATTACCAACCTGCGTTTGCAAATATGGAAGCATTCCTCATTAATGTTGGACGAAGGAAATTCTTGAGTCCGATTTATACCAAGCTTGCAAGGACCCCTAGCGGACTAGAACTAGCAAGAAATATTTTTGATCAGGCAAAGGATGGGTATCATTCTGTTTCTCGTAATTCTATACAGGAAATTCTTTATCCTGAAACAGAGGGATAATGCATGCCCACTTTCAAATACCGTTTGCACTAATATCATACGGAATTATTTTTAGTGCAATATTAATCTATGGAGTAAAAACAAATGCTTCATGGGTATGTAAAGTGTTCCCGGCTAAATTATGTCAGCAGGTAAACCCAAACGATAAATCGTACAAAATGGGGAACAGCAACTTGTACTTGGTTTTCTTCCTGTTCCTATTCATGTTTTTTGTTCATTACCAATGCTACACCGAAGCCTATCCTTACTATACATTCTTTATGCTATCCGCTGTAGCCATCATTATATCATTCTTTTACATTGGTATGCAACTGCTGGTATTAGGGAAAAATAGTTATTGGGTGCTTAACCTCTTTCTTGTAATGGCGCTGATATTTGGCTATTCCATTGCACATCTAATAAGTTTGCAACCTCCGGCATGAAAATATTAATCACTTTTCTTTTACTATTCACAAGCATTTCTGCAAATGGACAATTTAAGAAAGTGATTTTTACAATTGATGGTGGATTAGGTACCGGATGGTGGATTCAGGAAAGTGATTATAAAATACAAGATGCAACAATAACCGATTGGGCAAACTCCAGACTTTCTTTAGATGCTGAGTTTTCGTCCACAATACAATATAACCTAAAAAACAAATTTCACGCTGGACTTGGCTATACCT
This sequence comes from Bacteroidia bacterium, assembly GCA_013001815.1. GTDB lineage: Bacteria > Bacteroidota > Bacteroidia > AKYH767-A > OLB10 > JABDLV01. Next base: position 1,205 of record JABDLV010000129.1, on the reverse strand, counting down.
ACCATACTTTAATGGCGCAGAACTTATATGCCTCTTCCCCATTCATTCCCAGTCGCACTAAAACTCAGGTATCTGAATCATCTGTAAACTTTCATCAATACTACGTTACACTTGGGGTACCGATCCTTCAAAAATCAAGAGTTCAATTAATACCAAATATCAATGTAGGTTCATTTTCTTTTGAATCACTTCACCCCGATGATTATTTTTTTACTAGACCTTTATTGTTGGAAGCTAAATTGAAAATGCTTTTCCCGAGCAAACAATCCATTCATCCATATATTGAAATGTACTACAGTAATCTATCCTTTAAATCGAATGTTTCATTTGTTTATAAAAGAGTGCATCATGTACAAAGCGTAGGAACTAAAATTGGTATTGCCTTCTAATGAAGCATTGTGTAGCCGCCATATTGATTTGTTTCTCTTGCTTATGTTCTTTTGCTCAAACTGACTCAACAATTTTATATAAAAAGCAAAAAGTAGATGTTAATTTTCTGCTCAATTATTATGAACAGGATGGAGAGCACTCTGCTGTTACAGGTGGATTGGGCACAGAAGAACTGACGGATATATCAGGTGATATTGTTATCCATTTAGTTTTGGATAGCTTGCAAGAATTAGATTTTAATGTTCATCTAAACCATTACACTTCAGCCTCAACAGACTTAATTGATAACCGAATGTCTAGTGCCAGCGCTAAGGACAATCGATTTAGCTTTAACTCAGCCTATAGTTTTACCAAGCCAAATTGGAAATGGAAACACAAATACGGTGCTGGTCTATCGGTTGAATCTGATTATGTTTCTACTAACCTATCTTCTGCATTTAGTAGGTATTCTAAAAATGAAATGAATTATTATGAAGTAGGCACCAAAATTTACTTTGACAAATGGGTAATCATATATCCTGAAGAAATTAGAGGCACTGACCGGGTATATAGTGAAACAGATAACAGAAATTCGTATCAGGCCAATTTTAGTTATCAAAGAAATCTAACAAAGCGAATAAATTTCAGTGCTTCTGTAAGTCCATCGTTTCAAAATGGAATATTATCAACCCCATTCCATCGTGTTTATTTTATGGAAGACTCTTTACCAAAAAATGAGCAATTACCGGATTCGCGTTGGCGTGTTCCCTTAGGCTTTCGATTAAACACCTATATCAATGACTACTTTGTAATACGCTTGGCTGAAGGTTTCTATT
>JABDLV010000125.1 GCA_013001815.1 Bacteroidia bacterium | reverse complement strand
GTCTAATAGTGATGCGATGTTTCATGCCTACAGTATAGAAGAAATGTACAATTTTATAACAGGTACGGGAAATAACTGTGCTGTTACTACAACAACAACGAATAATTTTCCAAGTGTTATTTCTCATTCTCAAACACAAACAGTTCCGCATAGTACGCCATTCTTGTTAACATGTATTGCAACGGATGCTGATGGAGATTCATTATTAACGTATAGCTGGGAACAAATGGATGGGGGTTCAGTTACTACCGACCCACCTGTATCTACAGCCACTGGTGGTCCAATGTTTAAAACATTTCTACCCTCAACTAGTCCCACAAGATATTTCCCAAACATTAATGACTTAGTAAACAATGTATCACCAACCTGGGAAGTGATCCCTACTGTAGGTAGGAGCATGAACTTTAGATTAATAGTGAGAGATAATAATGCAGGTGCAGGTTGTAACGACCATGCAGACATTACACTTACAGTAGCAGGTTCATCAGGTCCGTTTGAAGTGATGTATCCGAATGCCACGGGTATAAGTTGGAATGGATTTACTTCTGAAACAGTAACCTGGGATGTATCTGGCACTGATGTTAGTCCGGTTAGCTGTTCTGCCGTAGATATTCTTTTATCTACAGATGGTGGGTTAACTTATACAGATACTTTGGCAGTTGCAGTTCCAAATAACGGATCTTATTCTGTTACTGTGCCAAATGTCTCAACTACTACAGCAAGAATTATGATAATTGGAAGTGGAAGATCATTTTTTGATATTTCAGATAATGACTTTTCAATAGCATTGGGCTCCATTAACCTAACTTGCTTTGGTTCAGTAGTTAATGCAAGTTGTAATGGCGGCAATGATGGTTCGGCAAGTGTGCAGGCATTAGGTGGAACAGCGCCTTATACCTATGTATGGAGTAATGGCGGAACAACAGAGACCATTTCTAATATTATGGCTGGTACATATACCGTAACCGTATTTGATAATGCCGGTGCAGACACAATGTGCGTAATGAGCATAACCGAACCAAGTGCAATTGTTGTTTCTTCAGTAACAACTGATGCATCTTGTGGTGTTGGAAATGATGGAATAGCAACCTTAACAGTAACTGGAGGTACACCAATTACAACACTGAGTACTGATACTTTGTTTGATGAAAACTTTGAAGATACAGTAGCGAATGGATTTACACAACAAACCTTGGCAACAGACGGGGGTTGGCTATTGGGTACTTCAACTGACCTTTCCAGTGCAAATTGGTCAATACCTGCACATGGCATATTCGCTGCAACCAATGATGATGAGTGCAATTGCGATAAGGCAGCAGAGTATTTTATTCTTCCACCGCAAAACTTTGATTCGGCAGGTACTATAACGTTAACAACAGAAATATTTTTTGAAGGAAATACATATCAGGGAGCAACTGAAGTTGGAAGCATAGTTGCAAGTGTTGACAGTGGACTAACTTGGACCACACTAACAACGGTTACCGGGGTGAGTAATTGGCAAACGGTAAATACAGATTTGACTTCATACTCAGGAATGAGTAACGTTTGGATTGCGTATAAATTTGAAGATGATGGTGGATGGTTATATGGATATGCAATTGATGATGTTGTAATAACTGCTCAGCCAAGTAGCCCAATTCCATATACCTATTTATGGAGTAACGGACATACTGAATCTTCTGCAACTAACTTATCTGCAGGAAATTACACAATAACCGTAACAGATAATAATTCATGCACAGCCGTTCACACTTTAAGCATAAATGCACCGGGTTCCATGAATATAACGGTAAGTAAGAGCAATGTAAATTGTTTTGGTGGTAGTGACGGAACGGCAACTATAGCCGTTAGTGGAGGTACTGCTCCATATTCTTATTCATGGAATACACAGCCGGTACAAACAACAACTTTTATAAACAATCTAAATGCTGCTGTATATGTAGCAACGGTTACTGATGCTTCTGGATGTACATTAACCGGTGACGTAGATGTAAGGATTCCTGATGAATTAGTTACCTTTTATATTCCAAACCACCCGGACTCTGCCGGTGCAAGTGATGGAGATGTAAACTTGCTGGTAACCGGAGGAATTGCGCCATACACGCATCTTTGGTCGAATGGAGAGTCGACAGAGGATATAAATAATTTAACGGCCGGAGTTTATTTGTGCACTACAACTGATAGAAACGGATGCGCAATTTTAACCACTGCAATGTTAATAGACCCACCTCCTTTTGCTCCTATTGGAAGCATAAGCAAAACCACATTAGTGGATGATAACACACTATTAGTTTATCCAAATCCGGTGTCTGATTTGTTGATGATACAATTTGATGGAACAAAAGATGTGAATTACTCTATATCTATTTTGAATGCAAAAGGACAATCTGTTTTGGAGCAAACAAACCTAAGATTTGATTCATTCAATAATACAGAATCAATAGATGTCTCAGCTTTAGAAAAAGGCATATATGTAATAATGATAAAAGGCATTAATACTAATAAGGCTATAAGAATTAATAAGCTGTAGTTGGAAAGGGTCTTGCCTTGCATTATGTAATGGGTTAACTTTAGCTAACCCTAATTCATCAAAATGAAGCATTTTTTCTTTGCAATTGCTGTCCTTCTTTCTTCAAGTGTTTTGGCACAGCCCTGTACAACCAGTGACGGAACAGGATGTGTATGTGAAAACGGTGATTTAGAATGTGATTTGTTACCCGACCTAACCATTTCATGGTACGCCCTAGAAAATTACGCAAGCGGACCAAGCGAATATTCACAATCAGGAAATGGAGCAAATGATGGTAGGCTAAGAATTACAGGCTCAACTCCAAATATTGGATATGGTTCATTTACGGTTCGCGGAACAGACTATTATGTTTGCGGAACAGATACCATTTATGATCCTACCGGAACATTAACTTGCCCAAACGGATCAGACCCTACTAATTTATTGAATCAACGGATTTACCATCGTGATAGCCTGGGAAACATTACTTACGTAGACATATGGGCCGGTGCACAGACTTACCATCCAACCCATGGCCATAATCACGTTGATGATTGGGTCACCTTTACCTTAAGAATTCCGGATGCTAACGAACCGGATACATTGCAATGGGCGGTAGTTGGTGATGGAGCCAAAATCGGTTTTTGTTTAATGGACTTTGGTTCATGCAATTATTATAATGGACACTGCAGAGATAACCAAGGATATAATAGCGGAGCGATTTTAACCAGCACCAACATTCCGAATTATGGGTTTGGTGGTGGTAGTTACAATTGCTCACCGGTTGAACAAGGAATTTCAGTTGGGTTTACAGATATATATTCGGAAAATTTAGATGGCATGTGGATTGATATTCCGCCTGGAACATGCAATGGTGATTATTGGATTGTTGCCGAAGTGGACCCACGAAATAATTTTTTAGAGTCAGATGAAACAAATAACTGGACGGCAATTCCATTTACTTTAACATTGCAAGAGGACAGTGGCACAACCTCAATAACTGCAAATGGTTCAACTACAATATGTTCAGGAGCTGATCTTGAATTGATTGCTAGCCCCGCTAATTCTTATTTATGGTCAACAGGGGATACAACACAGTCCATAATGGTAGACTCCGCAGGATATTTTTTAGTTACTACGGATGGAATTTGTGGCATAGCAACATCTGATAGCTTGGAGGTAGTATCAATTAATACTGTAGATCCTGTAGTAACAAATAACTCAAATTGCGGACCGGCAAGTATAACGTTAAGTGCAAGTGCAATAGGCAATTTGCACTGGTTCAATAACGCTATAACAGATACCATTTTACATTCCGGCAGTACTTTTACTACACCCGTATTAAATCAATCAAAAACATATTATGTTGCTACGGAAAATATAATTAACAATTCATCTGTGTATTCAACACCATATAATAACCTAATTGGTGGAGGTGCTAATTATTCAGGAACACAATGGTTAATATTTGATGTTAATGAAGAAGTTGATTTACAGTCGGTGAAGATTTATGCTAGTGGGGCGGGAGATAGAACGCTCCAAATACTAGATAGATTTGGATCGCAAGTGCATGTAGGCACATTTACAATTCCTAATGGTGAGTCACGCATTACACTCAATTGGAGTTTGCCTGCGGGAACAGATTATACATTTAGAATAATAGGTACACCAAATTTATTTAGAAATAATAACGGGGTGAGTTACCCATATACGGATGCTGATGATTTGATAAAGATTAAAAACTCCAGTGCCGGACCTAATTATTATTATTTCTTTTATGATTGGGAAGTTAAGGCTCAGGATTTGTATTGTTGGAGTGAAAGAGTAATGGTGGATGCGGTAATTCACACTGAGCCAACTATTGCCAATTCAATAATTACGAATGCAATTTGCGGACAGGCCAATGGAAGTATTCAACTAAATGTAAACGGAGGAACATCACCATATAATTATTTGTGGGATGATGGTTCAACCAATCAAATTAACACCTACCTACCTCCTGGAAATTATTCCATAACAGTTTCTGATTCAAATGTTTGCACTGACATTAAAATGTTCACAATTAATGAAATCGCAGATATGGCTACCACCTCAGGAAAAAAGAATGTGAGCTGCCAAGGTGGTTCAGATGGGAATGCATCAGTGAATGTAATTGGTGGTACACCACCTTATTCATATTCCTGGAATACCACACCTGTTCAAACAACCAGTACCATTCAAAACCTGGTTCATGGTTTCTATACAGTAACAATAACCGATTCAAATTTGTGTACTAAAACAATAACAGTTGAAGTAAGAACACCAACTGCAATGAATGTATTTGGAATTCCAACACAGCCAAGTCCTACCGGAAGTAATACAGGTGGAATTGATTTATTGGTTAGTGGTGGTGTAGCACCGTTCACTTATCTGTGGTCAAATGGAAGCACACTGGAAGATATTGCGGGTGTCCCTGCGGGTGTTTACTATTGCACAGTGATTGATAGGAATGGATGTGCAGAATTATTAGTGATGACATTAGTAGACGCGCCTTCAAATTTGAATCAACCAACAACAACGAAAAACCCTGGGTTATCTCAAATTCGAGTTTTCCCGAACCCTGCTAATGGGTATATAAACGTTGATTTTCAGTCAGATATGACGGGTTGGCAATCATTGCAGGTTTTTGATGCGTTGGGAAAAAAAGTGGTTGATAAGGAACATTATTTATCATCCCAGGGTAGAAATTCTTTAACTATAAACCTAGAAAATTTAGATGCGGGGATTTATTTTTTGGAAGTAGTGAATGAAAACTCGAAAAACAATTTTAAAATAATAATAGAATAACTAAACCTGCACTACTTTCTTTTTGTTGTACCAAGCAATAAAATTTTTAATTCCTTCCGGTAGTTTAATTTGGGGTTGGTAACCAACCAAATCATTTGCTTTATTAATATCTGCAAAGGTAATATCAACATCTCCTTCTTGCATAGGCAACTGATTTATTTGCACATCTTTTTGCATTGCAGTACTTATAGTATGAATCAATTCTTTTAACTGAATAGGAGTGCTGTTGCCTAGATTAAATGTTTCGAATACATCGTCATTCTTGATTAAATATTCAATAGAGCTAACTACCCCACTAATTGTATCAGAGATGTACGTGTAATCTCTTGATGTGCTACCATCTCCAAACATAGGTATAGTCTTGTTTTCATCAATTAATCGAACAAATTTATGAATAGCTAAGTCAGGTCTTTGTCTGGGGCCATAAACAGTAAAGAATCGCGCATTAATAATGTCAAGTTGATGTAAATGATGATAAGTGAAATTCATTAATTCGCAAGAACGCTTATTAAAAGCATAAGGTGATATGGGTTGGTAGTCAATTTTGTTTTCTTTAAAAGGAACTTCTTTTTGATTTCCATAAATGGATGATGAGGACGCAAAGAATAATTTTTTAATATTTTTTTCCAGCATCGCCTCAAGAACATTATTGGTTCCGGCAACATTCACTTGCATGTAATCTCTTGGGTTTTCGATGCTCGGTCTCACTCCGGCTTTTGCAGCTAAATGCGTGATTAATTGAATTCCTTTCGGCAAATTTTTAATTAACGAATCGTAATCGCGCAAGTCTAATTCAAGAAAAGTAAAATCGGTATGATTTATGAATTCACTAAGATTTTGCTCTTTGATTGCCTTGCCATAGAAGGGGTCGAAATTGTCAATCCCAATAACCTCATAATTAAGGGCTAAGAGCTTTTCACAGAGGTGAGAACCAATAAAACCAGCACATCCGGTAACTAAGATTTTCGTTTTCATCCATTTCAAAGGTACAATTAAAAATTATTGTTGAATGGAGGGATGACTGGAGTTTTTTGTTCTTTTGTAAGCATGCAATCCATATGGCATACCATATTAAATAACCAAAGCACATCTCTTCTGGTTTTAACAATTATCAGTTTAGTTTCTTTCTTACCAAGTCTGGGTGTCTTTGATCCTAGCCTAATGGAAGCAAGAAATTTTGTTACTGCAAGAGAAATGATTCAAGATGGGAATTGGTTGCTACCGACAATGAACGGTGAGCCCAGGATAGCCAAACCACCATTGCCAACTTGGATGACAGCATTTGTCATGTTGATTATTGGCAATTCAGAAAACGTTTTTGCATTAAGGTTACCTGGTGTTTTGGCAGGCCTGGTATTAGTTATATCCATGTTTGGATTGGTTAAAGCACAAACCAAAAACATTTCATTAGCATTTATAACCGGTGCCATTGCAGCTACTTCATTACTAATTTTACAAATGAGTAGAACAGGTTCCTGGGATATTCATTGCCATTCGTGGATGTTAGCAGGAATTGCGAGTTGGGTGTTCGCAGTGAATAGCCAGAAAATTAAATTTAATTGGTTAATGCTCAGTGCTATATTTATGGGTCTTTCTTTTATGAGCAAAGGGCCTGTTTCTTTCTATGCATTGTTACTTCCATTTTTGATTGCAAGTCTGGCAACAAAGAACATTGGGATTAAAAAATTGAGCATAATTCAAGGCTTGGCATTTATTTGTGTTTTATTATTGGTAAGCGCATGGTGGCCGACATATGTCTTCTTTAATAAGACTGAAATGGGCATGGCTGTAGTAAAAACAGAGGCTACCTCGTGGGCAAACAGGCATGTAAGGCCATTTTATTTTTATTTCCATTTTCCAGTTTATATTGGTGTATGGGCAATTCCTTTTATAGCATCTCTATTTTGGAAAAATATAAAAAGTAAATTCAAAAATTCGGATTATACTTATTTATTAGTATGGATTTTCAGTGCATTGTTTTTGCTATCTGTGATACCGGAAAAAAAAGAGCGCTACATGTTACCATTAATAATACCAATGGCAATCATGGTAGGAAGGATAATTTATTATGGAATTAAAAGTGCCGAGCAGAATTCATTAACTAGAACAGATAGAAATGTTTATTTGGTTCACAGTATAGCCGTGATAATTTTTAATTTAGCCGCACTTGGCTTTATATATAGGTTTGGATTAAAAGAGCTTGAAATGCCAAACACAGTGTTTATTGCATTTTGCACCATAGTTCTGTTTCTTAATTATTACATTTTTAAATCAAGATTGCGCGTAAGAAATTTATTTGTACTAACCGTTGTTTCTCAAGTGCTTATAGCGGCTATTGTGTTGCCTGTGACACCCAATTTTGCTTATCCTAATAAGTCTTTCATGAGTTTAAAAACAATAAATTCGAATAAGGAGATTAATAGTCTTGATTGGTATTCCATTGGAGAATTAAACCTTAAACATGTATATGCGTTAGGAAGAACTGTAAAAACAATTCATATACAGGAATCGAATTCGTTTCCAAAAAAATTACCAATTGCAATTGTTTCAAATGGACCATTGCGAAACTATTTAACTAACGAAAGAATGGAAAGCATTAAAATTACTGAAGTGGAAAAAGTAAATGCATCAAGAAAAAAAGAAAATGATGTATTGCATATTACTATTATAAATTCACAATGAAACAGAGAATAAAAGCGATTATAATAGCAATTATTGTTTTTGTATTGGTAATTAATTTAGTTGGTTACCTAATAAAAGCACCGGAAATTTCTAATTTGAGCAATGGTCAAGTTGAATTGGTGGGGCATGCAGGTTCAGGTTTTAATTACCTAATTAGCCCTTGGAATCCCTTGCCATCCAATAGTTTAGCTTCCATAAACAAAGCATTGATTAATGGTGCTGCTGGCATTGAAGTAGATGTACATGTAAGCAAAGATTCCGTTTTAATTTTATTTCATGACTTAACACTAAACGCTAAAACAAACTTAACAGGTAATGTTGCAACCCACACTTCTACAGTGCTTACAAAAACGAATTATATATTAGGTTTTCCGTATGATTTTTTTCAAAATGAAAAAATTATATCGTTAAGCGAATTAATAGGGCAACACAAGAATAAGAATTACACATTGTATTTAGATATTAAGTATGATGAAGAGAATGAAGATTCGGATATAAACCTTTTTAAAAGTACAATGAGTAAATTTTTAAAGAGTGAAGAAAGTCAATCTCTTGATATAACGATCATCTCTTCATCTTCAGAGCTTATAAGAATGTTGAAGCCAGAAAGCGAAGATGTTGATTTTGCGTTTGATTGTGATGAAGATGTTTTAGATCATTTAAAAATAGCAAAGGCTATAGGTTGTAAGTCACTGGCTATCAAAAGAAAAAATGCGACTAATGAAATTACCGGCAAAATTCATAAAGAGGGTTTAGAGGTTATTTTATATGGTGGTAAGTCTAAATTGGGATTGAGAAAAATGCTGGAATTGAATCCCGATGTGGTTCAGGTAAATAATGTGAAAGCAATGAAAAATATGCTGAATTAGGAAGAATGCAACTCCTGAATAATTTCTGATTTTAATTCATGTCCACCATCAAAAATTTTAAAGTCTATTTCCAATTCTTTTTTATCAATAAATTCCTTTAGTTTCTTTAATTGTTCGGGTTTATAAAATTCATCTTTATCCCCAAATAGTTGGACAGCTTTAGTGCCACTCAATTTACTTTTTAATAGTTCAAAATCTATGTCATGCGCTAATGTTCCCGCCCAAAACACCATGTTTTTGGGTTGAATATTATTCTGAAGTAACCATCTGCAAAGCGTTGCTGTGCCTTGTGAGTAGGCAAATAGGGTAATGGAGGCAGTGTCTATTTTATATTCTTTTTGAATAGAGTCCCACAGTACATTCAAATAATTTACATAGTCTTCAATGTCTTTTCCTCGATCTTCTTTTGTCATCCAAGAGGCAACTACTTTGTCGCTAAATCCCTTCCAATAAAATCTATTTAATCCTTCGGGTGCAATAATTAAAGTTTCACCATCATCAATTTGTTCAAAGTTTTTGATGAAGAAATTTGCTAATTGACCATATCCATGAAATACCAACCAAACTTTTTTTATTGATTTAGACTCACTGCCCAGAACAAAATATCTGGCATTTTTTTCAACTTTTAATTCCCCTTTTAGCATGATTTATTGGATATAGATTTTAATCGAATCAGCACGCAATTTAATTATCTTTGATGCGCATTCTATATATAAAATGGCTACACAAAAACTTACTGAACAAGAACAAATACGTAGAGATGCGTTGAAGAAAATTCACGAATTGGGCATAGACCCGTTTCCGGCTGACCTTTTTGAGCAAACCACTAATTCGAAAGAAATTTTAGAACAGTTTGACACTGAGCCGGATAAGTTCACGCAAATTTCTATTGCTGGCAGAATCATGTCTCGAAGAATTATGGGTAGTGCTTCATTTGCCGAGATTCAAGATTCAGAAGGAAGAATTCAGGTTTATTTTAAACGTGATGATATTTCTCCCTATGAAGACAAAACGATGTACAACATTGTTTTTAAAAAACTATTAGACATCGGAGATATTATTGGTCTTAGCGGTTATGTATTCAAAACCAAAATGGGTGAAACAACAATTCATGTTACATCCTTCAAAATATTATCAAAGTCACTTCGGCCTTTACCAATTGTAAAAGAAAAAGATGGTGAAACGTTTGATGCATTTACAGACCCGGAACTAAGGTATAGACAACGATATGTAGATTTAATTGTAAACCCTGAAGTGCGAAACACGTTTAAGTTACGAGCAAAGTTGATGAATTCGATGCGAAGTTTTCTTTTAGAAAAAGAATACTTAGAAGTGGAAACACCAATTCTTCAACCAATTTATGGTGGTGCCGCTGCGAGACCATTTAAAACACATCACAATTCTTTAGATACAACATTGTATTTGAGGATTGCCAATGAACTATATCTAAAGCGCTTAATTGTAGGTGGTTATGAAGGTGTTTTTGAGTTTGCAAAGGACTTTAGAAATGAAGGGATGAGCCGTTTTCATAATCCGGAGTTCACGCAAATGGAATTGTATGTGGCCTACACTGATTACGAGTGGATGATGAATTTAGTGGAAGAAATGGTAGAAAAAATTGCACTCGATTTACATGGCACTACAAAAGTAAAAGTTGGCGAAAATGAAATAGATTTTAAAATACCATGGAAGCGGTATACAATGTATGAGGCAATCGAACATTATACTGGTGTAAATATTACAAGCCTGGATGAAAAAGAATTGCAAGCGCTTTGTAAAAAATTGAACGTTCCTTTTGATGAGTCAATGGGTAAAGGAAAACTGATTGATGAAATTTTTGGTGAGACCTGCGAAGCGCAATTAATTCAACCTACTTTTATTACAGATTACCCGGTTGAAATGTCACCACTTGCCAAGAAGCATCGCTCAAAACCGGGTTTGGTAGAGCGTTTTGAGGCAATTGTAAACGGAAAAGAATTGTGTAATGCATTCAGTGAATTAAACGACCCTATAGACCAAAGAAAAAGATTTGAAGAACAATTAGAACTTGGAAAAAGAGGTGATGTGGAAGCAATGGTGTTAGACGAAGATTTTTTAAGAGCACTGGAACATGGAATGCCTCCTACTTCCGGTTTGGGAATTGGAATTGATAGATTGAGCATGATAATGACAAACTCGTCATCCATACAAGATGTTTTGTTCTTCCCACAAATGAAACCCGAGCAAGAAAATGAAGTTTCTTCTCATGACGAATACATTGCTTTAGGTGTTCCTGAAGACTGGATTCCGGTTTTAGAAGAGCTTGGAATTAATACGGTAAAAGAATTAAAATCAATCAATCCTAATAAATTATTTAATGATTTATGTGGCATGCGTAAAAAACTGAAGCTTTCTTTCGGGCCACCTACAAAAGAAGAAGTTAGCTCCTGGATTGAAGGCTAATTGACTTTAAACACTTAATCTATTATTATTCAGCAAGTTAATTACTAACATTTGCTCTTGAGAAAGATATCTTATAGTCGTAAATTTGATATCCCTAGCGTTAATTGTTAATAATCCTGTCAGAGGGTTCTTTTAAAATCTTGCCGATGAAAAAATTTCTTGCCTTAGTGGGTTGTATTGTATTTGCATGCACTATCACTTATTCTCAAAATAGAATTCTAAAAAGTAATGAAGCTAAAAAGCTTGTACCATTTGCTTCAGAAATTCAATACACCAATAACAGTACATGTCCTTCATTAATTATTTTTGAAGATAACTCAACCATTTCTAAAGAACAGTTTTTTTTATTAACCGAAAAAACGTTTAAGAGTAACAGGGAGACAAATTGGAAATTGTACAATGAGAAAAAAGACGCTTTAGGGTTTACGCATTACAAGTATCAGCAGTATTATCAGAATGTAAAAGTTGAAACAGGACAATACTTTTTACATGAACGTAGTGGAAAAATTGAGAAAGCTAATGGAGTCTATTATTCCAATATTGATGTCAATCCAGCTCCAACACTAACCTATAAATCAGCTTTAACTAAAGCACTAGATTATTGTGGTGCTTCTATTTACATGTGGCAGTTGAGTTCTGAAGAAAACTGGCTGAAAGAGCGCGAAAATAATCCCATGGCTTCATTTTACCCTAAGGGTGAGTTAGTTATAATGGCCAAAGATGCCAATTTTAACAACAAAGACATGCGATTATGTTGGAAGTTTGATGTGTATGCACATGAACCCATGAGTAGAGCTTTTTATTATATCGATGCACACACAGGTGAATTGATTTTTAAGAATGATAGAATTTGTACAGGCGTTGCCAACGGTACTGCACAAACTATGTACAGTGGTACAAGAGCAATTACAACGGACAGCACGGCAGTAAATAATTTTCGATTGAGAGATGCAACAAGAGGAGGTGGTGTAGAAACATATGACATGAATAATGGAACCAGTTATGGTTCGGCCGTTGATTTTACGGACACTGATAACAATTGGACAACAACAACAAATGATGACCATGCTGCAAATGATGCACACTGGGGAGCGGCAAATACATACGATTATTATTTTAATGTTCTATCTAGAAATAGTTATGATGATGCCGGAAGTACTATTGAGTCTTATGTGCATAGAGGAGTAGATTATAATAATGCATTTTGGAATGGTTCTGTTATGACTTATGGTGATGGAGACGGTTCAACTTTTACTCCATTAACGGCATTAGATGTTGTTGGTCACGAAATAACACATGGAGTAACAGAATTTAGTTCAAACCTCATATATTCCTATGAATCAGGGGCTTTGAATGAATCTTTTAGCGATATTTTTGGGGCAGCCATAGAATTTTATGCTCTTGGTGTAGCAAATGGAGATTGGATTGTTGGGGAAGATATGACACCCAGTGGAACAGGAATTAGAAACATGATGGACCCAAATATAAAAAGTGATCCTGATACATATTTAGGTGCATTTTGGCATACATCATCTAGCGACAATGGAGGAGTACATACAAACAGCGGAGTACAAAACTATTGGTTCTATTTATTGGTTGAAGGTGGTTCAGGAACAAATGACAATAACGATACGTTTAACATAACAGGATTAGGAGTTGGACCTGCTGCGCAAATAGCATATAGAAATAATAATGTGTACTTGACATCTAGTTCGCAATATGCTGATGCCAGGTCAGGTGCTATACAAGCAGCCATTGATTTATATGGTCCTTGTTCTCCGGAAGTTGAAGCAACTACAAATGCATGGTATGCAGTGGGCGTAGGTAACGCCTATGTACCAACCGTTGTAGCTGATTTTGAAAGTGATATTACTTCGGCTTGTTCACCGCCTTACACTATTAATTTTTCTAATAATAGCTCAAATGCAGGAACGTTTGTTTGGGATTTTGGTGATGGTAATACTTCAACACTTTCTCAGCCATCACACACATACACTACGTTTGGAAATTTTGATGTGAAATTAATTTCTGATGGTGGAGTATGCGGAACCGATAGTATAGAAAAAGTAGCATACATAAGTATAGATTCGTTAAACCCTTGTATTGCTTTAGTGGGCGATCCAGTGCAAACAGGTTGCTCAGGGGTAGTTTATGATCCGGGAGGACCAGGTGCGAATTATGATGATAACTTGAATTTGGTTACAACAATTTCTCCTTTGAATGCTGCTACAGTTACATTAACATTTAACTCATTTGATATAGAGCCTGGAAGCGGTTCTAGCTGTAATTGGGATTATGTAGAAATTTTTGACGGCCCAACTACCAGTGATCCTTCGTTTGGAAGATTTTGTAATACTACCGGAAGTCCGGGTACAATTATTTCAACAGGACCATCATTAACGATTTTGTTTTACTCAGATGTTGCAGTAACACATGCCGGTTTTGATGCAACATGGAGCTGTACACTAAACAATGCTCCTCCGGTATCTGACTTTGTTGCATCGGTAACTCAATCATGTGATGGCGTTATTGAATTTACAAATAACTCTGTAGGTATAGTAGATTCTGTTCACTGGGATTTTGGTGATGGTTATACTTCTACTGATTATAATCCAACCCATACTTACCAAACCTCCGGTGATTACAGCGTAGAGTTGTTTGTTGAGAATGTAAACGGATCAAATACAAATTTAAAATCCAATTACATTTCTATTTCAAGGCCTCCTGCACCAATTGTGCCAGACATGAGTAATTGTGGCCAAGGCGCTGTTACACTGAGTGCAGGAGCTTCAACTGTTAATTGGTATGATGCTATTGTTGATGGCAATTTATTAAGTACCGGGAGTTCTTATGTAACTCCTCTGTTAAATACTACAACAAATTATTATGCAGAAGAAATGTACCCGGCAACAATTAATACTGTAGGTCCGTTAGATAATTCTTTTGGTGGAGGAGCATATTTTAGCAATAATCAGAGTTTAATATTTAACAGTTATAAGCAGTCTACCTTAATTTCAGTTTGGGTAGATGCACAAACTGTGGGTACAAGAACGGTAGAGTTAAGAGATGATAATGGTACAGTACTTCAGGATACGGCAGTTGTTATTGCTACTCCGGGACCACAACGAATTACCTTAAATTTTAATTTGCCAGTCGCCAATGATTTACAATTGGGTATAGCTAGTACTTCGCTGACACAATTGTTTAGAAATAACACAAATGTGTCATATCCATATGATTTACAGGGTTTAGTAACCATAACAAGAAGTACGGCAACTTCAAATCCTGTTGGATTTTACTATTTCTTTTATGATTGGTTTGTGCAAGGCCCACCATGTCCGAGTGAGCGCGCAACGGTAGCGGCAATTATTAATGATGAAGTGAGCCTTTCTACAAACGTGATTAACAATTTATGTTATGGGGATGAAAATGGAGCGGTAAGTACAGCAATAACTACTGGAACATCACCATATTCATACCAGTGGAGTAATGGAGAAGTAACTTCTTCATTAACATTACTAGAAGCAGGTAATTATACGGTTACTGTTACAGATGTAAATAATTGTACTGCTGAAATGACTTCTACTGTTACTCAAGGAAGTGAAGTAATTGTTACTAGAAGCAAACGAAATGTTTCTTGTAATACCGGTAACGATGGTACAGCTACGGTATCCGGTTCAGGTGGTGTTTCGCCTTACTCCATAAGTTGGAACACTACTCCTTTGCAAACTACAGCGTTTATCGATAGTTTAAATGCAGGTTTTTATACAGCAACAATTACTGATGCAAATGGTTGCACTTCCACTACGGAAGTTGAAGTAAGAGAACCGGATCCATTGGTTGCCTTTTATATACCAACAAACCCAACGGGTGCAAATAGTAACGGTTCAGTTAATCAATTGGTGACAGGAGGAATTAATCCGTATACGTACTTATGGTCGAATGGTGCAACAACTGAAGACATAGCCAATGTGCCTGCCGGAACATACTTTAGTACAGTTGAAGATAGAAATGGTTGTGCTGTATTAAGTGTAGTGATACTTACATCTACACCATTAATTATCGACCCTACCCCTTCAGATTTTTCAAAAAATCAATTTGATAATGACTTTAAAATTATCCCAAATCCAACTAGTGGAACCACAAACATTCAGTTTGAACTAGTGGGGGCAGGAAAATATGAACTACAGTTGTTTGACATTACCGGAAGAGAAGTGTCAAGCTATAGTGGTGATACTGAATACAATGGGGTTATAAGCCTTGAAATGGATTTAGGGTTTTTAAGAGATGGGGTTTATATCATAAATATTAAAACTGATACCAAGGTATTTTCTAATAAATTAATTAAGAATTAACTGACTAGCTAAAAACAATGCACTCAATTTGTAAACTATTTTCAATTCTTCTGCCTTTTTTATTTCTAAGTACAATTTCGTTTTCACAAGTAAAGCAGAGTAAATCTTGTGGTACAGATCAATATTTGCAGCAACAGATTTTAAAAGATCCGGGATTGCAAAACAGAATGGATGCAATAGAAAAATTTGTTCAAAAGCAGATTAAGAATCCAACTAAACAAACCAATAGGAGTGCTCTTATTACCATACCCGTTGTTTTTCATGTGCTATATAATAATAGCACACAAAATATTAGTACTGCACAGTTACAATCGCAAATTGATGTATTGAATGAAGATTTTGCCGCACTAAATAGTGATATAGCTAATGTGCCCACTGCGTTTCAGGGACTCACCGCCAATACTCAAATTCAATTCTGTATAGCATCAGTAGATCCAAATGGAAACCCAACGAATGGAATTATAAGAGTATCAACTAATAC
Organism: Bacteroidia bacterium; assembly: GCA_013001815.1. Lineage (GTDB taxonomy): Bacteria > Bacteroidota > Bacteroidia > AKYH767-A > OLB10 > JABDLV01. The sequence continues at coordinate 11,266 of JABDLV010000125.1, read as the reverse complement.
AAGTTCATTTGGTACAAATAATGCCATAAAATTTACTGCACAAGGGGGTAGTGATGCATGGCCTGCATCGGACTACATGAATTTTTGGGTTGGAAATTTAACGGGTGGATTATTAGGGTATGCACAATTTCCCGGTGGTACTGCATCTACTGATGGAGTTGTTTGTTTGTATACTTCAATTGGTCGACCACCATTTAATACGTTTGGTGGTAACTTTAACTTAGGAAGAACTGCAACACACGAAGTAGGTCATTGGTTAAACTTAAGACATATTTGGGGAGATTCTAATTGCGGTAATGATTTTGTTGCTGACACTCCAACACAACAAACCTCTAATGGAGGATGTCCTAATTTCCCTCATGTTACCTGCAGCAACGGCCCAAATGGCGATATGTTTATGAATTATATGGATTACGTAAATGATGCATGCATGGTAATGTTTAGTACGGGTCAATCAACTCGAATGAATGCAACGTTTGCGGTTGGAGGACCAAGGAACAGTCTTTTAAATTCTGTTGGTTGTGGTTCGTTGGCACAATGTATTGATCCGCCTACGCCTGGTCAGGTGTCTGCATCATTAAGCAGTGTTTGCGCTGGAACACTTGTAAATTTTAGCCTGAGCGGAAGCTCTGGAGGAGTTGGAGAAACGTATCAGTGGCAACAATCAACAAATAATTCTACATGGAATAATATTTCTGGTGCTGTAGGATTAAACACAAGTTTAACTATTAGTTCAAACACCTATGTTCGGTGTAATGTAACTTGTGGAACTTCAACTGTTTCAACCCCTTCAACAATGGTTTCAACTATAGGCGGGTCAATTAGCACTTTTCCTTATACCGAAGATTTTGATGGAGTAACCTCTCCTGCAATGCCCTGTGGGTGGACAACACAAGACAATAATGCAGATGGGTTTGAAATTACAAACGAAACAGTTAATCCACGAAGCGGAACAAATTGCCCAACGTATAAATGGAATACCAATACAACTACTGCAGCAGATGATTGGTTATTTACGCCACCGGTTAATATGACTGCCGGTAATAATTATGAAATCACATTTTGGTATAGAGCAAGAAGTGCAACTTATGCAGAAGCGTTAGAGGTGAACTGGGGAACTTCACCAACTAGTTCGGCAATGACAGGTGGAGTTATTTTTTCGGATAACAATATTACTTCGACTTCTTATTTACAAGCCACTTCTAGTTTAGTATCACCAAGTACAAGCGGTAATTATTATTTCGGAATACATGTTAACAGTTTAGCAGATAAATATGACCTGCATATTGATGATATAACGATTAATGAAATAGCACCTTGCAGTGTACCTCCTGTAGGCGGCACAGTTAGTGGACCAGCAAATATTGAAGCCGGTCCCGGTGGTGGAACGTACAATTTAAGCGCATATTCAGGAGATATTCAATGGCAGTTTGCCGTAATTCCTGGAGGCCCGTATTCAGATTTTCCTGGTTCAACATCACCATCAATAGATGTTATTTCAAGCAGTCCTGGAACATATTATTTGAGAGCTAAATTATCGGGCATTGGATGTGCAGATGCATATTCAAATGAATTTACCATAGTGGTTGATTTAAGAACTGGAGATATAATTACTAAACCTATTGTCTTAACCAGTGCAAATTATTCATATACGGATAGCACAACAGCTGATGCAGGATTTTCAAACGCAAATGGAAGCCAAACAAATTCCCAATCCAGTCCTGATGTTTATTTCGGTTTGACTACTGGCCCATGCACTGACTTGTTGAATGTTAGCACTTGTGCTTCATTATTTGATACGTATATCCATTTGTTAGATGCACAAGGAAATGTATTAATAAGCAATGATGATAATGGTCCCTTTTGCTCGGGCACAGGAGTTCCCGGCTCAATAAGTGCCAATGTTCAACCAAACACAAACTATTTCGTGGTAGTGGAAGGATGGGATACGGAAACAGGAGTCTTTACAATTGAGATTGATGAAGTAGATCAAGATAAGATTGCTATTACCACTGCATCACAAAACCTAACATGTAATGGATTTAGCACCGGAACAGCAACACTGACTATAAGTGGAGGAATTAGTCCTTATGCAATTAATTGGAACACAAATCCAGTGCAAAGCACTAGTAGTATAAATGATTTAGCTCCCGGAAACTATATTGTTGTTGTTACCGATAATGAAGGATGCAGTGCTTCGGCAGTGGCTTCTGTTTCTAGTCCACCGGTAATTACATACAATGGAACAATTACTGACCCATCGACTACTACTTCGGCAGATGGAGCTATTGACTTAACCGTTCAAGGAGGTGTAATGCCTTACGGCTATCTATGGTCTAATGGTGTAACTACTGAGGATAATTCAGGATTAACAGAGGGAAATCATTATTGTCTTATTTCGGATGCAAATGGTTGCTCAGAATTATATGGTGTTTTTTTAATAGGTGGAGTTAGTGCTACAAATACCGGTTCAAGAGTGACTAATTTAAGTCATGCTGATTTTAACTTTTATCCAAATCCAGTTAATGATTTGCTTGTAATTAACATTAGCAGTGATGAAAGAGTATATAGAAATATATTATTATATGATATTAATATGAAAGAAGTGTATCGACACACCGTTGTAGTTAATAAAGGGTCAAATGAATTTGAATTAAACTTGAGCGAAATGTCTTCTGGAGTTTATTTAATAGGATTGGAATCTGAAAATAAAAGCAGCCTCAAAAAGCTTGTTATTGAATAAGAATAGCTCGTTCTATTTCAAAAAAGCTCCAATTATTGGGGCTTTTTTTATTTACACTTAAATGACAATTCGCAGGCAACTAAAAGCTTATATTTGGGGTTATAATCAATGAAATTACCAATTGCCATAATGAATTATAAAATGCTTAAAATCAAACAGTTATTATTTTTATTTTTATCGCTTTGTCTTGTTTTTAGTACTTCTATTCAAGCCCAAGATAATGCCGAGTTGGAAGACAGATTAAAGTCACATATTGAAGTTTTGTCTTCAGACGCATATGAGGGAAGAGAAGCGGGAACACCAGGTGAAAAAAAATCTGCAGAGTACATTTCACTCCAGTTTGAAAAATTGAATTTACAAGCAATTGCCAAATTAGGTTTTCTTCAAAGCTTCACATTTACCTATGATAGATATTTCAGTGAATCAAATAAATTGTTGGTTGGTTCAATGAATTTAAAAATAAAGGAAGATTATTTTCCATTGTCATATTCAGCGAATAGTTCAATAGACCATGAAACCGTGTTTGTTGGTTTTGGAATTCATGCTCCTGATTTAAAACACAATGACTATGCAAACAGTATTGATCTAAAAGATAAACTTTTTGTAATGGAGGTTGGCTCTCCTGATGGTGTGCATCCCCATTCAAAATTTATAGAGCACTATGATTTAAGAAAAAAAATAGAGACAGCGATTTCTTTTGGTGCTAAAGGTGTAGTATTTGTAAATTCTGATGAGAATACTGAAAGTCCTAAAGCGGATTTGAGCAAGAACGTCAGTCAGAGTAGCATTCCGGTGGTATTTGTGCAAGGACTAGCAGCAAACTTTTTGAAAGAAAAGAGTAGTGTTAAAGTATTAGGAGTGACAGAAATAAAAAAGGATGTTCGATCTGCATACAATGTGTTAGGGTATTATAACAATAGCAAAGATAAAACAGTGGTGATTGGTGCTCATCATGATCATTTGGGTTATGGTCGCGAAGGTTCATTGCACGCAGGTGCTCCAGAAATTCATAATGGAGCTGATGACAATGCAAGCGGAATTGCAATGATGATTGAACTGGCTAGAATGATTCAAGTAGAAAAGTTAGATGACTATAATTATTTGTTCGTTGGTTTTTCTGCAGAGGAAAAGGGACTATTAGGCTCTAAGCATTTTGTTGATGCACCCGATTTCCCTGTAGAGTCTATCAATTATATGATTAATATGGATATGGTTGGAAGATTGAAGGTTGCTGATCCTGCCCTAGTAATCAATGGTGTAGGCACATCACCTGTTTTTTCTGATTTGCTGGATGAGAAAAAACCGGACAGCTTTAAGCTAAAAACAACAGAGTCTGGTGTTGGCCCATCTGACCATACTTCTTTCTATTTAAAAGACATTCCTGTGCTGCATTTCTTTACAGGAACTCACGAAGATTATCATAAACCAAGTGATGATGCACATTTAATAAACTATGATGGAATGGTTGACTTGTATCACTACCTGGCAGACATAATACAAACACTAGATGATCAAGAGGCGGTAGGTTTTAATAAAACAGATGATGCTAAAAATGAAAACGCACCTCGTTTTACTGTTACTCTTGGCGTAATTCCGGATTATACTTTTGAAGAAGAGGGAATGCGTATTGATGGTATAAGAGATGGAAAACCGGCATCTATATCAGGTTTAGAGGCAGGCGATGTCGTTGTGCAATTAGGAGACATTAAGGTTTATGATATGATGTCTTATATGAAAGCTCTTAGCAAGTTTAAAAAGGGTGAAAAAACCATGGTAAAAGTGAAAAGAGGAGAAGATCTCATAGAATCTCCTGTTCAGTTTTAAATCAAATTTTCTTTTTAATTAATTATTTCTTTCTTGCCCTAGTTAATTTGTAATTATGGGGCAAAATGTTCGTGTATCCGTTATTGGTGGTGGTAGTTGGGCAACCGCGTTAGTAAAAATATTGTCTAACAATGTTTTGCATATAAACTGGTGGTTAAGGAAAGAAGAGTCTGTAAAACACATCAAAGAGTTTAAAAGAAATCCGAGGTATTTAAGTGATGTTGTAATAAACACTGACATTGTAAATCTATTTACCGATGTTGAAGAGTGCATAAAGGAAAGTGAAATTGTAATACTTGCGGTTCCATCCGCTTTTTTAAAAGACAGTTTAGTCAACATCAATTCAGAGCACCTAAAAAATAAAAAAGTATTTTCTGCTGTTAAGGGTATCATCCCTGAAAACCTTGTAATAGTAGGGGAATTTGTACATCAAGAGTTTTCTGTTCCTTATGAAAACATCGGAGTTATATCAGGGCCTTGTCATTCTGAAGAGGTTGCTTTAGAAAAATTGAGCTACCTGACCATCTCTTGTCAAAACGAAAAAAACACCCATGAGTTGGCCGAATTAATGCGCTGCAGGTATATTAAAGTAACTGAATCGGATGACATTTATGGAACAGAATATGGAGCAGTACTAAAAAACGTTTATGCCATTGCAGCTGGTTTAGCAAATGGAGTTGGTTACGGAGATAATTTTCAGGCAGTGCTAATGTCTAATGCAATTAGAGAAATGAAACGGTTTGTAGATGCGGTACATCCAATTAATAGAGATATTAATGATTCTGCTTATTTAGGTGATTTATTGGTAACATCTTATTCTCAATTTAGCAGAAATCGTACGCTGGGTAACATGATAGGACGTGGTTATACGGTAAAATCTGCAATGATGGAGATGGGTATGATAGCGGAAGGCTATTATTCGGTTAAATGTGTGTATGAGTTGAATAAAAAGTACAAAGTTGACATGCCAATTTGTGAAGCAGTGTTCAATGTTTTATACGATAACATTTCACCGAGGATGGAAATGAAACTACTAACAGATCAACTTAACTAGGATTCTGATAAAAGTTGTAGACTATTTCGCCTTTACTTTTACCAACAACATTTTCTAAGTCTTCTTTGCTTGCTTCTTTTATTTTTTTCACTGACCTGAATTCTGTCAAAAGTTTTTTAGCAATGACTTCACCAATTCCATTAATCTTAGTTAACTCTGTCTGCAGTGTGTTTTTTCTTCTTTTTTTACGATGATGTGTAATGGCAAATCGATGAACCTCATCTCTTAGCTGTTGAATAATTTTTAAGGTTTCACCTTTTTTATCTAAATACAGGGGAACAGGATCGTTCGGATAATAGATTTCTTCCAATTTTTTGGCAATTCCAATAATGGCAATTTTCCCGCGTAAGTTAAGTTTATCAAGGCTTTTAACCGCTGCACTGAGTTGCCCTTTTCCGCCATCAATAATAATTAATTGAGGTAAAGTTTTTTTTTCTTCCGTAAGCCTGCGATATCTTCTAAATACAATTTCTTCCATGGAAGCATAATCATTTGCACCTTCCACCGTTTTAATATTAAAGTGTCTGTATTCTTTTTTAGCAGGTTTTGCATCCAAAAAAACACTAACTGCTGCCACTGGTGTTGTGCCTTGTATATTTGAATTATCGAAACACTCAATATGTTTTGGTAAATCCCTTAAGTTTAAGTCTTTTTGAATTTGTGTAAGTACCCGGTCACTTTTTCTGGTTGGATCTAATCTGTCCATTTGCAATTGCCTGTCATTCATGTACTGCATTGCATTCTTTTTAGATAATAATAGAAGGTGTTTTTTATCTCCAATTTTAGGTATGGTAAATTTTACATCCGGTATTTCCAACTCAAGGTTAAAGGGTAAAATAATTTCAGGAGAAGAGCTGTTATAGCGAGTTCTAAGTTCGGCAATACACAGGCTAAGTATATCATTATCAGGCTCATTCAGCTTCTTTTTAATTTCTAATGTGTGTCCTTGAACAATGGAGCCGTTCATCACTTTTAGGTAATTCACATAGGATGCAAATTCATTTCCAACAATTGAAAACACATCAACATTACTGATGTCTGAATTCACTATAACAGATTTACTTTTAAATTTTTCAAGCGTATCAATTTTGCTTTTTGCAAATTGTGCCATTTCATAATTATATTCATTGGCATACTTGTCCATTCTTTTTGAAAGATCTTTTATTACAGAATTTATATTCCCCTTTAAAATTTGTTTAATCTCATTTATGTTATCTGTGTAATCACTTTCGGTTTGTAATCCTTCGCAAGGTCCTTTGCAATTTCCGATGTGATATTCTAAACAAACTTTATATTTTTGCTTTTCAATGTTTTCTTCAGATAAGTTATAGCTGCATGTTCTAAGTTTATACGTGCCATTAATAAAGTCTAACAGGGCATTTATCATACGAACAGAAGCATATGGGCCAAAGTAAGAGCTGCCATCGTCAATGTTCTTGCGAGTAGAAAAGATTCTAGGAAAACGCTCATTTTTAATGCAAATCCAAGGGTAAGTCTTATCATCTTTGAGCATAACATTGTACCTGGGTTGATGCTTTTTGATAAGGTTATTCTCTAATAACAATGCATCTAATTCAGTTTCTACAACAATGTATTTGATATCCCTAATTAGCCTAACCAGAGTTGCGGTTTTACCACTATCGTATTTGTCTTTATTGAAATAACTACTTACTCTTTTCTTAAGGATTTTTGCTTTACCTACATAGATTAACTTTCCGGTAGAATTATAAAACTGATAAATACCAGGATCATTAGGCAATGCGCCTATTATGTTTTTGATATGTTCAGTCTTTTTTGCCAAAATGCTTTAATACACTATTCAGTTAGGAGTAATTTAGTTTTCTATATTGTAAAGCTAAAACGGATTAAGGAATTATAGTACATTTATTCAAGTATAATGTTTACACAAGAGGAGTTAATTCAATCTGTACAGAGTGCCAACTACAAAAAATTGGCTCAATGCCTTTCTGTTATTGAAAATAATGAGAAAGATTGGAAGGGCATTCTAAAGTCTTTTTCTTTTGATCAAAATGTTCCTATTATTGGCATTACCGGACCACCCGGAGCAGGTAAGAGTACAATAATTAGTGCGTTAATTAAAAAACTTTCACTTACCATGAAGGTTGCCGTTCTTGCTGTTGACCCAACTTCTCCATTTACACAAGGTTCATTGCTGGGAGACCGAGTTAGAATGATGAGCCAGCATAACAACAAAAATATTTACATACGTTCACTAGCTACCAGAGGTGCATTGGGTGGGTTATCTAACAAAACATTAGAGATGAGTGATGTTTTGCGTGCTTCGGGTTTTGATATCATAATAATTGAAACAGTTGGTGTCGGACAATCTGAAGTTGAAATTGCAGCTTTGGCTGACACAAGTGTTGTAGTTTTGGTTCCTGAATCCGGTGATGAGGTGCAAATGATTAAATCCGGAATTATTGAAATTGCAGATATTGTTGTAGTTAATAAAGCAGACAGACCCGAGGCAAAAAGATTTAGGGCTACGGTATTAGAAAATATTAAGAATAAGACCAACTCATCTTGGTCAATTCCTGCCATTGAAACAATTGCAACCAAAGATGAAGGAATTGATGAATTAATTGAGGCAATTCAAAGTCATCAAAAGGCAGAAATGGAAAATCAAAAAACCATTCTTTTAGCTCAACAGCTTTATCACCACATAAGTCACCACAGAATGGATGATTTGAGTATGAAAGAGCTTGTAAATGAGATAGATAAGGCACGTGGTAAAAATGGTGTCAACATCTATCTGCTGGCCGAAAAATACCTGAAATAAGGAGCCTTTTTTACACGAACTTTTTAGCTGTTTTCTCGTACAATTTTAGGAGCTACAAATAGTTTTTAGCCAGTTCAAAATTTTGATTTTTTATTTAGATGGAATTAAACCATTACCATGTTTTGCTAGTGGAGGATAACCCTCTTGATGTTAAGGTAATAAAGGAATTTTTTAAGCACTCTAAAGAGCAAACCACGTTTGCGGTTCATAGTGTTGATTCTTTAAAATCTGCTGTTGAATACATAAAACTTCATGATGTAAGTGCAATTCTGTTAGACTTAAACTTAACGGATTCATTTGGCATTGATACCTTTTTGCATATTAAAAAGGCCAATTCAGAAGTGCCGGTTGTTATACTAACAGCTACGGATGATGAGCGTTTGGCACTGCTTGCAGTAAGACAAGGCGCACAAGATTATTTGCTAAAAACAGATTTATCTTGTAGCATACTTACAAGAGCTATTGAGTATTCTGTTGAAAGAAAAACAATTGAAAATGATTTAGCAGATGTAAAAGCCGGTCAACTGGCAATTATTGAAAACACAGAAGACTCCATTTGGTCTGTGGATGTTCATGGAAACTTCCAAATTGTAAATTCTAAATTCAAAAAATTCTACCGATCCATAACCGGAAACGATGTACGCATTGGTAAAAACATGTTGGTGCAGTTGCCGGAGTCTTTTCATAATGATTGGAAAAATCTATTAGTGAAGGCATTGGAAGGGAACCAATTGCTTGTATATCAGAGCTATAAATTAGATAATTATAAGCAGCATGACTATGAAATAGCTGTAAACCCAATAATAAATGACCACCAAATTGTTGGTGCTTCATTTTTTGCCAGAAATATTTCTGACCGAAGAAAGTTTGAAAAGAAACTGATTCAATCGGAAAAAGCTTACAGAATGTTGGTAGAGTCTGTGAATGATGGAGTGGTAATGATCAATAATGAAAACAATATTCAAGTGCTAAATAATAATCTTCTTAAGCATTTAGAGTTTGATGAAAATGAAGTAATTGGTTTAGATTACAGATTGCTATTAGCGAGATCATCAGAGTTAACAAAAGAAAATATAACTGCTTACGTCTTAGACAGTGAAGATCCTTTTAAGATTATTTTAAAAAGTAAGTCCGGAAAAAAATTAATGTTTAGTGTAAAAGGAACTCCTTTAATGGATGAAAACGGTGATGTCGCGGGAGCTTTGTTAATGCATTCAAATATTAAAAAGAAAAATTTACATGGCGGAAAGCAAGGTAAGGCATATAGTAATTTGGTAGAAAAGTTGAATGAGGGTTTGGTTTATGTAGATAATGAGAACAAGGTTCAATATGCTAATAGCAAATTTTGTGATTTAGTTGGGAAAGAATACGATGAGCTAATTGATAAACCATTATTTATCGATATGGTAGATGAACGCACAGAAAGAATACTAAGCGAAAAGAAGATGTTATACGGTGCTTCTCTTGCAGACCAGTTTGAATTAAAATTGACCAAAAAAACCGGTGAAGATTTATGGGTTCAAATAAATGGAAATACAGTATTTGATGAAAACAACCAAAGCATTGGCTCTGTGGGCACTTTGGCTGATATAACTAAGCGCAAATTACGCCAAGTGAGAAAAGAAGTGAATAATACCGAATTGAGCAACTTGATTTTGCAAAGCACAAAAAAAATTGAGTTGCCGGTTAAGAATATAAAAGAGCAAATTCAAAACAAGTCTTCATTAAATGATATTGTTTTAAATGTTGAATACTTGAATAAAAGATTAACAGAGTTGAAGGAAGTAGTAAGCATGCGACATGAGGATGTTCAATCTGATAATGTTGAGACCAAGAAATTGGTAAATGAAATTTGGTTAGACCTTCAAAGCCAAAAAAATATTGATAACATTACGTTTAAGTTTACCAATGAATGCTTGAGGAGTTTTAATTCTGATAACAAACTGGTGAAGTTTATCTTAACACAGATAATTCAAAATACCATTAAAAATTGCCATTTAAATAAAGAGGTTATTGATATTGAATTGTTTGTTGAAGACACCCCAACCGGTACTAAATTAGTACTTAGTGATAATCGTAAAGATTTAAAGCAGAAGGAATTAGAAGGTGTATATAATTTGTTTGGTGAAGACAGCACTGGTAAAAACAGCAATTGGAGTAGCCTTCATTTAGTGCTAATGGCTATTGATAAATTAGAAGGCACAATTGAGGCAAAAAGTTTAAATGGACTTGGAACTGAAATTGAAATACATTTACCGGAGTTACGATAAATTAATCAATTTGTTTTTTAAGATTGCAACGATCAATTGCTTCTGCAAATTCAGTTATATTCTTATTGGATAAAGATTTACGAATGGCTTGTTTAAAAAAATCAATTGCCTGATCGTAATTGCCTTGCATTTCGTTAAGTAGTGCAAAATATTTTAGTACAAAATCTTTTGCAACACCCGGAATTTCTTTCACCTTATTGAGCACAGCAATTAATTCAGAATACCTTTCTTGTTCTAAAAGTAAATCTGCAAATAAGAAATAAGAAGTAGTGTAAGAAGGTTCGTTTTGTATTGCCTTGCGAATTAGATCTTCTGCTTGCGATGGATTCTTATAGTAAGAAATGAATATTTCGGCCAAGTGTGCGAGACTCTTGCCATGATTGGGGTATTCATCAAGAATTTGCTGATAGGCTTCAGCAGCGGCTGAAACAGCGCCATTATCATAATGTTCTTTAGCAGCATAAAATAATCTATCAGCATCTTCAATCATTTGAAACAGAGTATTTTCCGACCCCTTTTCTGGTTTTAACTTGGCAATATGCATGTATACGTCAATTATGAAATTTGGTTCTATT
>JABDLV010000103.1 GCA_013001815.1 Bacteroidia bacterium | reverse complement strand
TGGTTACCAGAAATGGTAGATATAATTTGATAGTTCAAGATGCTAATGGTTGTGAAGCTGTTTCTAAACCGGTTCGCTTAAAAAAATTACCAAACTTTAAGGTGGGTATAAATGCATTAAGTTCAACAGATTTATGTGCTGGTGATTCAGTAGTATTACAAGGAGTTGTTACGGGTGGCATATCTCCATATACATATGCTTGGAAAAAAGGAAGCACTGTGCTAGCAAATACAACAGATAAATTAGTTGTATTTAAACATGGTGGATATAAATTAAAAGTAACAGATAGCAATGGGTGTCAATACGGAAGTCCTAAATTAAGAGTAAACCCAATATCGTGCAGAATAATGAATGATGTTATAAATGAGGCTCCAAAAGAAGAAGTGTCATATGAGTTAGAAATTAAGGCATATCCAAATCCATTTCGAGAAAGTATTAATGTAGAGGTTCCAAGTTATTCTGAAGCAGAATTAGAAATAAGGATATTTGATTTGTATGGAAGAAAGATTTTTGGAAATACATTTCCAGGTGCATATGATTATGAAATATCAGTAAAAGGAGTAGATAATGGTTACTACATTTTGGAAGTGATACAGGGTTCAAAAAGTGGTAGAGTTAAAATATTAAAACAAGAATAAGAGTTCCTATTTAAACCACCTTAGAACATCTTTTATTTTAATATGCTTTTCTCCAACAGTCATGATTAAGGCAGCCAGGGGAATAAATAAGAGGACAAAAACTTGACCTAATTCTGGATTAAATGACATTATAATAAACATCACAATCAGTAATAATGTGGCTGTCGTTAAACAGCCCATTAATTTAAATCCATAGAATAACAGTGGCGCTTCATCGACCACTGTTTTTTTATACTCCTTATATTTCATGTTTGCATGCTGCCTGCCCTTTTCGCTGGCTGTTGATTGGTTATTCCTAACCCATTGCTTATACATTCTTTCTTTATACTCTTTTTGTGCTCTGCTTGTACTAGCTACATTTTGTTTGTTTTCAAACATTAAGTATTCATAAGCTTCGGTTATTCGAACAAAAACTTCTTCGGCTCCTATAGATTTATTGATATCAGGATGAAACTTCTTTGCTAATGACCTATACGCAGATTTGATTTCATCTTTAGAAGCATTTTCGTTTATGCCCAGTATTTTATGATATGGAGTTATCACTATAAAAAACGATTATTTCTGTAATATAGAATCTTAACCCATTTATAACCAGATGTTGTATTAAAACATTGCCTTTTAACCAAATCAGAACATTATAATTTTCAAATTATTAAATTGTAATCATTTAATTATCAATGATATACAAATAGTCCATTTTGAGGGATATTTCCTATTACCAAAAATAAGCCTCAAAACCTCAATGTGCGATTATATTGAATAAGCTTTTCAAGCAGAATTCAAACTTACCCCTAATGCACATTCAGTTTAACATAAAGAACATGTTGTCATATTATAATTACCGGTTGGTGGTAATTGTAATGTTATTTTTCTTTGGCTTTAATGCACAAGCAAAAGAATGGATTCCATTAAATGGTAGCACGGAAAATAAAACGAATATTAAGTTAATTAGCTCTAATGAAACCGAAACTACCCTAGAACTAAGTTTAAATGGTTTTTATAAAACACTTGTAAATACCGGAGTTGAAGAGTCATATATTATTAGCTTGAATGATGCAGCTCCCATTATAAAAAAAGGAACACCAAATATTTGTAAACTCAGTCAATCCATTATAATACCAGATGAGTTTGGAAGTGTATTAGATATAGTTGATTCCGAGTATTACGATATCAGAAATATTAAAATCGCTCCGTCAAAAGGCATCATTACCAGGGATGAAAACCCGGCAATGAAAGAGTATATATACAGTTCAGTATACCAATCAAACAGCTTTTATCCTGGTCAATTGGCTGATTTAAATGACCCATATATTTTAAGAGATTATAGAGGTCAAGCAGTAAATTTTTATCCTTTTCAATATAATCCTGTTACTCAAAATTTAAGAGTGTATACCAAGATTAAAGTAAGAGTTAGCTCAGTTAACAATGAAAGAAGTATTAATGAATTCAATCGTACTAAAGAACTAAAATCTATTCAGCATGATTTTAGTTCTATTTATAAAAGTCATTTTATCAACAGTAATAGATTTCAATATGTCCCGGCTGATGAAGAAGGCAAGTTGTTAATCATAAGTCACGGTGCTTTTGTGAATGCAATGATGCCACTGGTGGATTGGAAAAATGAAAGAGGTCTTGAAACAGAAATTGTGGATATTTCTACTGTAGGAAATAACGCCACAGACATAAAGACATATATATCAAATTACTATGCAAATAATGATTTATCTTTTGTTTTATTAGTGGGAGATAATGTAGAAGTAGCTACCCCAATGCATGGTGGTTCTGCCGCTGACCCTACTTACGGGCATATTCTGGGCAGCGACTCATATCCCGAAGTATTTATTGGTCGTTTTTCTGCTCAATCAATTCCGCATGTTGAAACGCAGGTTCAAAGAGTGTTAGATCATGAAAGAGATGCACAAACAACAGATACATGGTACTCTAAGGCAGTAGTGGTAGCGTCAGACCAAGGACCGGGAGATGATGGTGAAATGGACTATGAACATGCCAGAAATATGAGATCAGATTTATTAAATTATAATTTCAGTACTGTTGATGAACTGTATGATGGATCGCAAGGTGGAGCCGATGCACCTGGCAATCCTTCGCCTACAATGCTGTTAAACTCATTATTAGATGGCCGTTCTATTTTTACTTATACCGGACATGGCACAAGTATAAATTGTTCTACAACCGGTTTGTCAGTTAATCATGTAAACGCAATGGCTAATGTTGGAAAGTTGCCAATGGTATTGTCAGTAGCCTGTGTTAATGGAAATTTTGTCAACACAACATGTTTTGCGGAAACATTTATGCGTGCTGAACATAACGGAGCTCCTACTGGTGCAATTGCCACAATCATGTCAAGCATAAACCAAAGCTGGGCGCCACCTATGGATGCACAAGATGAAATGATAGATATTATAACCGAAAGCTATCAGAATAATATAAAAAGAACATTTGGTGGAGTAACTGCAAATGGATGTATGCACATGAATGACGAATACGGTCCTTCAGGATATCCTATGACAGATACATGGCACATATTTGGAGACCCATCTCTTCAAATTCGTACTGCGACTCCAACATTGATAACGGCTAACTACCCCCAAACTATTTTAATTGGTACTTCGCAATTATCTGTTCCATGTGGCACAGAAAACGCTGTTGTATCCCTGACTATCAACAGTGAGATTATTAGTAAGGCAACCGTAACAGGTGGTTTTGCTAATCTCACCTTTTCAGCATTACAGGCTCTAGATACAATGAAGATTACCATAACCGGGTATAATAAAGTAGCATTACAAGATGAAATATTTATAATTCCAGCCGTTGGTCCATATGTGATTCATGCCAGTAATACAGCAACGGAAACAATTGGGAACAATGATGGTGAATTTGATTATGATGAGGAATTGAATTTGAATGTAGTGATTCAAAACATGGGAGTTGCTAATGCCACACAGGTTTCAGTAAATCTATCGAGCAATGATTCTTATGTTACAATACTAAATGCAAATGCCAATTTTGGAAATGTAAATGCAGGTGCAACAGCAGTCTTAGGTTCGGCATTCAAGGTAAAATTAGGAGATAATGTTCCAAATAACCATGTAATTAAATTTGATGTACTATCTACTGATGTAAATGGTAACTCATGGCTTTCTACTTTTTCTCGATTGGTAAAAGCACCCGAAATTAAATTCAATAATATCACTATTGATGATATTGCAGGAGGAAATGGTAATGGAGTTGCAGAACCGGGAGAAACAGTTGTATTATTAATGGAAGTAGATAATAATGGCCAATCGAACAGTCCTTTTGCAACTGCAAGCCTTTCAACTCTTCACCCTGATGTAACCATCAATAATAGCAACTCTCTATTAGGTTCAATTAATAATGGAAACAAAGCCGTTGCGGCATTTAATGTAACGCTTAGTAATAACATTGCATTTGGTTCTCCTGTTGAGTTCATTGCTGATGTTAGTGCAGGTTCATACATTGATCACTTAACTTTTTTCAGAAGCGCTGGTATTCCGTTGGAAGATTTTGAAACCGGAAACTTTAACACATTTAGCTGGAATACAGGGGGACATTCTCCATGGTTTGCATCTAATACCTCACCTTATGAAGGAGACTTTTGTTCTGAATCCGGTAATATATTTGATAATCAAAAATCTGAAATGAGCATTACCATAAATGTTTTAGGAAATGACTCTATTTCTTTTGCCAGAAAAACATCTTGCGAATTGCACTGGGATTTTTTGAGGTTTTACATTGATGGTGTAAAACAAGCAGAGTGGTCTGGTAATATGGGTTGGGGCTTAGAGTCATTTAGCATTGGACCTGGAGTTCATACATTTAAATGGGTTTATGAAAAAGATGCGGTCGTTTCTGCTTACAGTGACAGAGCATGGGTTGATAATATTTATTTGCCAGCCTTTAGTAGTGTTACTACAGGAGTAGAAGACAATTCATTTCTTAATAGCATGAGTGTTTTTCCGAATCCAAGTTCAGATTATATCAATTTGAATTTTGAATTAAAACAAAAAGAAAACTTCATGTTAAAACTAATAGACATCCAAGGTAAAATTGTAGACGTACCTGTGCCATCTGAAAACAGGACGGCAGGTAACTATTCAGAGCAAATTGATGTAAGGCAATTTCCTTCAGGATTGTATTTTCTAATGTTTGAATTATCTAATCAAACAATTATTCATAAAGTTTTAATTACCAACTAATTTCATTGTTCAAAAAGCCCTTAAATAGGGCCTTTATTCTTGTTTTTTATTCCTTTCAAATAATTACATTTGCTGGCAAATCAGCCAAATAATGAACTTACACGAATATCAAGGAAAAGAAATTTTAAAAAGTTTTGGTGTTGCAATTCAAGAAGGAATTGTAGCTGAAACGGTAGACCAAGCTGTAGATGCAGCTAAAAAATTGCAAGTTGATACAGGCACTCCTATGTGGGTTGTTAAAGCGCAAATTCATGCCGGTGGACGTGGTAAAGGTGGTGGGGTCAAACTTGCCAAAACCATGGATGACCTAAAAGAAAAAGCCAATGACATTATTGGAATGCAGTTGGTGACACCACAAACCGGTCCTCAAGGTAAAAAAGTAAACAAAGTATTAATTGCCCAAGATGTTTACTATCCGGGAGAAAATGAACCTGATGAGTATTATATGGGTGTGTTGTTGGACCGAAACACAGGTAGAAACATTATTATGTATTCTACGGAAGGAGGAATGGATATTGAAGAGGTTGCTGATAAAACACCTGAAAAGATTCATAAAGAAGAAATAGATCCGGCAGTTGGTTTACAAGGATTTCAAGCAAGAAAAATTGCATACAATTTGGGCTTAAGTGGAAAAGCTTTTAAAGAGATGTGCAAGTTCGTTGCAGCATTGTATAAAGCTTATGAAGGAACTGATGCTTCAATGTTTGAAATAAATCCTGTTCTTAAAACTTCTGACGATAAAATTATTGCAGTTGATTCAAAAGTAAATTTAGATGATAATGCACTGTATCGTCATCCGGACTATGCAGCTATGCGCGATATTACAGAAGAGGATCCAACAGAAGTAGAAGCAGGCAAGCACAATTTGAATTTTGTAAACTTAGATGGAAATGTTGGCTGTATGGTTAATGGCGCAGGTTTGGCAATGGCAACAATGGATATCATAAAACTTGCCGGTGGAGAACCTGCAAACTTTTTAGATGTTGGTGGTACTGCAGATGCTGCAAGAGTAGAACAAGCATTTAGAATCATTTTAAAAGACCCGGCTGTTAAAGCAATTCTAATTAATATTTTTGGTGGTATTGTAAGATGTGATAGAGTAGCACAAGGTGTTGTTGATGCATACAAGAACATTGGAGATATTCCGGTTCCGATTATTGTTCGCTTACAAGGTACCAATGCAGTTGAGGCAAAAGAAATTATTGATAATTCCGGTTTAGAAGTACATTCAGCTATTTTGCTAAAAGAAGCAGCTGATCTAGTTGGTAAGGTCATCAAAAACTAGTTTAATGGAAGGATTGGGACCTGACCATAATTTTTTAGGAATAACCCAACCTGAACTGTATGCTTTTGATTCTGCAGATGCGGTAATTTTACCCATTCCTTATGAGTACACTTCTAGCTACATGGCAGGTTCTAAATACGGACCACAAGCCATAATAGATGCATCTCATTATGTAGAGTATTATGATGAAGTTCTGGCCAGGGAAACCTATGAGGATGTCAAAATAGCTACTCTAAATCCACTTGAATTTAATGGGAGAGTAAATAAGGAAGCGATGGACTTCATTGATCAATCTGCTTTTGATATTATCAATTCAAACAAGTTCTTAATTAGTCTGGGTGCTGAGCATAGCATTTCTTATCCTTTATTCTTAGCACATCAAAAAAAGTTTACCGATATTGGATTGTTGCAGTTTGATGCACACAGCGATTTGCGAGATGCTTATCAAAATAACAAGTACTCGCATGCATCAGTTGCAGCAAGAATAAATGAGCATAATGTTTCTATTACGCAAGTAGGAATTAGAGCATTGTGTAAAGAAGAAGCAGACTTGATTAAGAACAGTTCTTTAATCAATACATTCTTTGCGCATGACATTCATAATGACAAAAATTGGGTTGATAAAGTGATAGAATCGTTACCTGATAATATTTATGTAACGATTGATGCAGATGGATTTGACCCAAGTATTATGCCTGCAGTCGGTACACCAGAGCCAAATGGTTTAAGTTGGCAACAAGCAATGCAATTGTTTGAACAAGTATTTAAGAAAAAGAATGTTGTTGGCTTTGATGTATTAGAAATGGCACCGAGAGAGAATGAAATGTTATCTCAATATAATTTGGCCAAACTAGTTTACAGATTAATAGGATTTAAATCATTAAAAAATTGAGCTCAATAAAGAAAATATTAGTTGCTAACCGTGGAGAAATTGCAGTAAGGGTAATGCGTACCGCCAAGGAAATGGGAATTAAAACCGTTGCTGTTTTTTCTGAAGCAGACAGAGGTGCAATGCATGTACAGTTAGCAGATGAAGCCTATTTAATTGGCCCTGCTGCTAGCTCAGAATCCTATTTGAATACAGATAAGATTTTAGAAGTAGCGAAGAAATCTAATGCAGATGCTATACATCCGGGTTATGGGTTTTTATCTGAAAACGCAGCATTTACAAGGCTTGTAGAGAAAAATAACATCATTTTTATTGGTCCTTCTGCAGATGCTATGGACATTATGGGAAGCAAATTAGCAGCCAAGGAAGCTGTTGCTAAGTATGATGTGCCTATGGTTCCAGGAACAGAGAGCGCTGTAAGTAATGTCCCAGAGGCGAAAAAAATTGCTGCTGAAATTGGTTATCCAATACTAATTAAGGCCTCTGCCGGTGGTGGTGGTAAAGGTATGCGTGTGGTGAATAGTGAGAAAGATTTTGAAAGCAGTATGGAACGTGCAAGCAATGAAGCTCAATCATCTTTTGGTGATGGTTCAGTATTTATTGAGAAGTACATTACATCTCCAAGGCATATTGAAATACAAGTTTTAGGAGATAAGCACGGTAACATTATTCACTTAGTAGAAAGAGAATGTTCGGTACAAAGAAGGCATCAAAAAGTAATTGAAGAAGCACCAAGTTCAGTTTTAACAGAAAAGTTAAGACAAGAAATAGGAGAGTGTGCTGTAGATGTTGCAAAGTCCTGTAACTACTACAATGCTGGTACTGTAGAGTTTTTGATAGATGATGACCTAAATTTTTATTTCCTGGAAATGAATACCAGATTGCAAGTTGAGCATCCGGTAACTGAACTAATTACAGGACTGGATTTAGTGCGAGAACAAATAAATGTTGCTTCAGGAAAAAAACTGAGTATTGAACAAAAAGATGTTACAATAAATGGGCATGCAATCGAGTGCAGAGTATATGCTGAAGATCCTTCAAATAATTTTTTACCTGATATAGGAACTTTAACTACTTATAAGCTACCGGAAGGACCTGGCGTAAGAGTTGACAACGCATATATAGAAGGAATGGAAATACCCATTCATTATGATCCAATGATGGCTAAATTAATTACCTGGGGAGCAAACAGAATAGATTGCATTCAAAGAATGAAAAGAGCCATTGATGAATATAATATTGGCGGAGTAGAGACAACTTTATCATTTTGCAAGTTTGCTATTGGACATAAAGCTTTTATTGAAGGAAACTACAATACACATTTTGTAAGTGAGCATTTTAAGCCTGTAATGTTAGTGATTCAAGATGAAGATTTAGGTATGGTTGCAGCTATTTTAGCTGCAGAGATGCAACTTTCAGGTACTTCCGATAGTCAAAAGGGTAATAAAAGCAATAATTTTTCTTCCTGGAGAAGAAACAGAAACGAATACAATTGAGTATAAGTATTACTAGATTTGTATTGGGATGGGAGAAATTGCAATTATTATAAAGGAAGATCGTTCAAAAACCATGAAGAAACTACTTAGCATATTTTTATTTTCTATTCTATTGGGTGGAAGTGCATTTGCACAATTACCTGAAGGATGGGCAGTTTCTGTAGCAACGGTTCACGATGGTGACACCTTACCAACATATAATGCTCCGGTTGTAGATATTTTTGGTGTAATGGATCCTGCTGCTGCAATGAGTTTAAGAGATTACCAAAAATTGCGTTACAATGTGTTAAAGGTATATCCGTATGCTAAAAAAGCATCATTGGAATTGAATCAAATTGAAAAAGATATTGAAGGTGCTAAGAATAACAGGCACCGAAGAAAAACAATAAAGGCTAGAGAAAAAGTATTAAAAGTAGAACTGGAAGATGAGTTAAAGAAGTTAACTCGCACGCAAGGTAGAATACTTATAAAGCTTATTGATAGGGAAACAGGTGAAACTTCGTATGAATTAATTAAAGAGCTGAGAGGTTCTGTAAGAGCCTTCTTCTGGCAAAAAGCTGCACGGTTTATTGGTTCTAATTTAAAAGATGAATATGATCCTGAAGGGGATGATATCGTAATAGAATCTATTGTACTTGCAATTGAAAGGGGAGATCTAAACTATCAAAACCTGTACAAATCAAACGTGCACAGCGACTAAGCTGAAACAGATTCGTTTTTCTTAAAGTTGCTTGCAACCACTAGTTCTTTTCCACCTAGTGAATAGTTGTAAAAGCCGGTTCCACTTTTTCTACCCAAGTTACCCGCTGTAACCATATTTACAAGTAAAGGACAAGGTGCATATTTTGGATTTCCAAAACCATCATGCAATACTTGTAGAATGGACAGGCAAACATCTAAGCCAATAAAATCTGCTAATTGCAAAGGGCCCATTGGATGAGCCATGCCTAGCTTCATTACGGTGTCAATCTCTTCAACACCTGCTACACTTTCATATAGAGAGTAAATAGCCTCGTTTATCATTGGCATCAATATTCTGTTTGCTACAAAACCGGGATAGTCATTTACTTCAGTAGGGACTTTTCCGATTTTCTTAGATAGGTCAATAATGGCGCTGCAAACCTCATCAGAAGTTTGATATGCACGAATCACTTCTACCAATTTCATAATTGGAACAGGATTCATGAAATGCATTCCAACTACTTTTTCCGGTCTGTCGGTTGCAGCAGCAATTTTAGTAATAGAGATAGAAGAAGTGTTGGTTGCCAAAATGCAGTTTGCCGGAGCATTAGCATCCATGTCCTTAAATATTTTTAGTTTGAGGTCAACGTTTTCTGTTGCTGCTTCAACTACTAAATCAGCATCACTTACTCCTTTGCTTACTTCTGTACTAGTGCTAATATTAGATAGAGTAGAAGCTTTATCTGATTCAGAAATCTTTTCCTTAGCAACCATTCTGTCCAAATTCTTAGTAATAGTAGCCAATCCCTTATCTATCGCAGCTTGTGATATGTCTATAATGGTAACCTTGTATTCATTCATTGCAAAAACGTGTGCAATTCCGTTACCCATTGTTCCTGCTCCAATTACTGATATATTCTTCATAACTCTAAATTTTGTGTTAAAGATAATTATTTACCACGTCCTTTTAATATGGTAAGTACAGTGTAAAATAAAATTTTTATATCCAATGCTAATGACATGTTTTCAATATAAATTACATCATATTTTAATCTCTCAATCATTTGATCTACGTTCTCAGCATAACCAAATTTTACTTGCCCCCATGATGTTATTCCGGGCCTTACCTTATGCAAATGCCTGTAATGATTGGCTTTGGTCATGATTTGGTCAACAAAATATTGGCGCTCCGGTCTCGGACCAACTAATGACATATCGCCTTTTAATACATTAAAGAATTGTGGAATTTCATCTAATCTGGTTTTTCTCATAAACTTTCCAAAGCGAGTAATTCTATCATCGTTTGAACTGGCTAATTTGGGTGTATCTGTTTCTGCACCCATAATCATAGACCTGAATTTTATAATACGAAAAGGCAATCCATGTAAGCCAATTCTATCTTGTATAAAAAATACCGGACCTGGTGTTCCAATTTTTATAATAATAGCTGTAATTAAATACACAGGAGAGAGTAGAACAAGAAAAAATAATGAAACAACAATATCCATTAATCGTTTTACACTTTGTTGCCAAACCGGCATTAAATAAGAGTGTATTTCAATTAATGCTGCTCCAAAGATTGCGTTCATTCTAACCGAACCGGTTAAAATATCATACATATCCGGAATTACTTTTACAATTACATCAACATCTTCCAACTGGTCAATTATTTCACCAATTAGTTTATGTTCAGAAGATTCAATTGCAATGATCACTTCTTCCACCTGTTTTCCCTCAACCACCGCTTGCAAATCGTTTATCTTGCCAAGGTTCTTCAATCTATCTTCTAGTTGATAATGATCCTTTTCTTGTACCGTTAAAAAACCCACAAACTTATATCCTAAGCTAACCTTAGCATTATCTAATTCATCGAATAGTTTTAAAGCTTTCTTATTGCTTCCAATAACTAATGTATTAAATCCAATTTCTCTGTTTCTAATCTTATTTCCGGTATAGGTGGTAATCGAGAATCGAAAAATTTGCGTGATCCCAAAATGCAGTGCGAATAATATTAAAACTGTATAGTAATAGTCCTGGTAAGAGTTGATGACATCATCCAACAACAAGACAAAGAAAATAGCAATTACACCTATGATGGAGTAGCTAAACGTTTGAATTAATTGTTTTAGCCTGGTTTTTCTGTACACGTTAGTGTAATGTCCTCCCATAGCATAAAATGTAATCCAAATAAGTGGAAGCACTGTGATGCCCAGGTAAAACTTCTTGTCTACACGCAAGTCTTGTGTAAAACCAAATACTTCTGCTTCAATACTGTATTTACGGTAGAGGTAAAAAAGAGCCCATGCCAGAGATGCTGCTAAGAAATCTGCAAGTACATATTTCAGTGCTTGTCTTTTTTTGTTCATCAATTGCTGTAAACTACTTTTATATTATCTATATACACTTCACCCTCTGTAAGTCCGCTACTTAGGAAGGTACCAATGAAGAAACTAAACTCATTGGCATTCGGAAAGTCACTTAATGTAAAAGCAAGTTCAATGTATATTTTATTCCACTCATCTTTTGAGTTTACCACTACAATAGGAACTTGGTCTGTGTAAGTATTTTGATATGCAAATACGCCAACTGTAAATGGTATGGTACTCTTATAATCCAGCTCTAAAAATACAGGGGTGTTATTTTGTGGCAACATATACTTGTCGTCAGATTCAGCTTCAAAGAAATCATTCACCGTATCAAGAGCTATGTATGCTGCTCCGGTACCATATGCAACGTTGGTATCAGTGCCGCTAAATATTTGTGTCATTATTGTATCACTTGCAGCTGTTGGGGTTAAAGTAAAACCTGCACCTTCAAAGTCTTCTATCCAAGGAAAGTTCAAATTTGGAAAGTAAGTAACGGTAGGAGTGAGTGTAGTTGTATTTTCAGGAATAAGATTAACGGTACTTTGACTAAACTGGTAAAACGTGTAAGGTGTTCTGGTAGCAGAAATTCCGTTTAAAAATACTCCGGGACCTATGCTTATTTCACTTGTACCTTCATGCAATACCGGAAACTCTGCGGGCAATTCATAAACCCCTTGTAACTCACTATCAATGTAAACCCAGGCATCTTTAATGTTTTCAGTATCCCAGCCTTCAGTATTCACATCAGTGCTTAAGTCAATGCTATCAATCTTAATATAAGCGGGAATTGGCTCATCTTCCTTGCAAGAGTTAGTGGCTATTATAGCAAATAGCAAGAATATATAATAACTGTACTTCATTTGTTATGGATTAAGAAACCATTGCCGGAGAAGTTTTAAGCTTCTCTACAATTTGATGTGCAACGTGCAAGGCATTGTGTCCATCTTCAATAGTAACTGCAGTTTCTGTATTGTTAACAATAGCCTCTGCAAAGGATTTTAATTCTTCTCTAATAGCATTGCTTTCTTCAACTCTTGGATGATCAAAATAAATTAACTTCTTACCCTTAGCACCAAGGTCAATAGATACATCCAATGGTCCAGGTTCTCCTTCTAAGTTTTTTAAGCGAACTACTTCAGATTTTTTCTCTAAGAAGTCTACACTGATATATGCATCTTTTTGAAAGAATCGTGTTTTACGCATGTTCTTTAAAGACATTCTGCTTGCCGTTAAATTTGCAACGCAACCATTATCAAATTCTATTCTGGCATTGGCTATATCAGGTGTATCGCTAACTACAGCAACACCACTGGTTGTTATTTTTTTAACTTTTGATGGAACTACTTTTAAAACGATATCTATATCATGAATCATTAAGTCCAACACAACAGATACATCTGTACCTCTTGGATTAAACTGCGCAAGCCTATGCGCTTCAATAAACATGGGCGTTTTAAAATAAGGTCTTGCCGCAATAAATGCAGGGTTAAATCTTTCTACATGACCAATTTGAACTTTAACACCGGCTTCTCTTGCCAACTCAATCATTCTTGCCGATTCAGTAACATGATTGGCAATTGGCTTTTCTATAAAAGCATGCTTGAATTTGGTAAGTGCTTTTTCAGCATACTCATAGTGCGAAAGTGTTGGAGTTACAATATCAATGGCATCCACTGAGTTGATTAATTCCATTGGATCATCATATGCATTTACCCCAAATTTTTCTGAAGCAAGTTTTCTTTGTTCCGCATCGTTGTCATAAAAACCAACCAATTCAAATGCATCAATCTCTTTAATTTGCTGAATGTGAATTTTACCTAAGTGACCTGCGCCTAGTACTCCAATCTTTATCATAATAAGCTTGTTAATAGCCCACAAAAGTAAACGTTTTTTATGGGCTTTGAAATGCATAACTTTGTAGAAAGAGACTAGGCAGAATTAGAGATAAATAATTAATCGGCTGAATGATAGATAGTTATAAGCACCAGGGGTTGAGAAGACAATTAGTTGATTCCTTAAAGGAGAAAGGAATTAATGATGAAGGCGTATTAAATGCCATCAATAAAATTCCTCGTCATTTCTTTATGGACAATGCTTTTTTAGAATTTGCCTATCAAGACAAGGCATTTCCAATTGCAGAATCGCAAACTATTTCTCAGCCGTTTACAGTTGCATTCCAGACCCAACTACTGGAAGTAAAGCCAGGAGAAAAGGTATTGGAAATAGGAACGGGCAGCGGATATCAAACAAGTGTATTGTGTGAATTGGGAGCCAGGGTTTGGACCATTGAACGCATTAAAACCTTATTTGATGGGGCTAAGAAGATGTTTACCAAGCTACATTATAAACCAAAACAGTTTTTTGGAGATGGATTTGAAGGCTTGCCCAAGTTTGCTCCATTTGATAAAATACTAGTTACTGCCGGTGCACCGCATGTACCACCTAATTTATTAGAACAACTAGAGATTGGCGGAATGATGGTTATTCCTGTGGGTAAATCTGCTGTGCAAACCATGAAAGTAATAGTAAGGGTGAGTGATACAGAATACAAAGAAAAGAAAGCAGGTTCTTTTCAGTTTGTTCCCTTATTAGAGGCTAAAAAGTGGTAGCATAGTTTCTTTCAGAATAAAATAATCTTGGATAACAATCGTTTTAAACCATATTTTGTAACCCGATTACCTAAACTAACCTAAAATTATGCATAAAATATTCAGTTTATTCATTGCTGCACTATTTATTGGAACCAGTGCTTTTGCTCAATTGAAAACAAATAAAGGTCAAGAAATACTTCCTCAAAAAGGCGACTTGGCCGTAGGTGTGTATAATGATGATGACTTTACCATTACCATGAAAAAAGTGGTAGAAGCCGATAAACACAAGCGCTATCGTTTGAGGTTGGGTTACAATTCTACATCGGAAGTATTTAAAGTACAAGATGATATTCAAACTGCAAACAACCCAAATGCAAGTGTGTTGGTAGATGATAAGGTAACTACCAGTGTTACTGACATTATGTTCTTATATGGAATTGAAAAACGAAAAGGGAATGGTCGCATGCAAGGTTTTTATGGTGGTGAAGGTGGTGTTGGTATAAGCAATACAACCATTAAACACGACTTTGCAAATGGCTTTGTTTCTGAAAATGTTTTTGCACCTAGTACTTCTATACCCGGCCAGGATGGTATCTTTCCAAGGACCACTGAAGCTAATTTAGGTACCGGATTAAATTTCGAATTAAAAGGTATAGTAGGAGCAGAGTTCTTCTTTTTAGAAAAACTATCGGTTGGATTAGAATGGGCCTGGGGATTAGAGCTACAAACCAGAGGAGAAGGAAAAGTTAAAACAGAAGAATGGGATGATGTAAATTCTCAAAAAGTAAGCTTAACAACTAACACCGGTAAACTAACTTCAGTTACATTTGGTAGTGACAATATAGAACAGCGAGTTAAGTTGTTGTTTTATTTCTAAGCTATTTCACTCTTCGCTGAATCTCCCTTTCTAAATCTTTGCGTTTAATGTCATGACGTTTGTCGTACATTTTCTTTCCTTTTGCCAGAGCAATATCTAGTTTTGCCTTTCCTCGTTCGCTAATGAATAAACGTGTTGGTACAATGGAGTAACCCTTCTCTTTCACCTTTGTAAGTAGTTTTTTGAGCTCTCTCTTATTCAATAAAAGCTTTCTGTCACGCTTTGGTTCATGGTTGTTGTAACTGGCTTGTTTGTACTCAGCAATGTGCAATCCTTTTACCCATAGCTCTCCCTTTATAAAAACGCAATACGCATCACTCATGGTTACCTGAGAATCGCGAATGGATTTTATTTCAGAGCCTTTTAATGACATGCCGGCCGTAAATGTCTCTTCTAATTGAAAAGAATAATTGGCCTTTCTGTTATTGGCTATGTTTATTTCCTTTTTGTCTGACACAACTACTTGTTACTACTTACCAGAATGTTTCTGGCAATTTTATTACTGATATGTACACTCGTTCTATTGTTAATCTTTACATCAATAGAATTATCAAACTGATGCTTTTCTACCAGGCTTACTTTATTTCCCAGTTTTAGTTTTACTTTTTCAAGATATTGTAAAAAGGTTTTAGAGTCATCAAGTACTCCACAAATTACTCCTTTGTCTTTCAAGCCCAGGTCTGCCAAGGGCTTCATCTCCATACTGCTTAATTTTCCTTTCGCATCGGGTATGGGATCACCATGTGGGTCAAATTTAGGGTAGCCTAAAAATTTATCCAGTCGGTTAAACAGCTCTTTAGAGTTCACATGTTCTAATTCTTCCGCTATGTGATGTACTTCATCCCATTTAAACTTCAATGTATCTACTAGAAACACTTCCCACAGTCGGTGCTTTCTTACTACATCTACTGCCTTTTTTCTGCCTTTATCAGTGAGTTTTACTCCCTTGTATGGAGTATAAAACACCAGTTTTTTTAATGCCAAACGCTTAACCATATCTGTTACCGATGCAGATTTGGTACTCATCTCATCTGCAATTGCATTGGTACCAACCAAGTTGCTATTGTTTAAGCTCAGCTTAAAAATGGTTTTCAGATAATTCTCTTCCGTTAAGGTCTCCATAAGACTTCAAAAATACAGTATTTTTAGACTGGTCTAAAAATTTATCCTCATCATATTTTACTAATTTTGTGGCCATTCATGTATAAGCAACTCGTTCGCCCTCTTTTATTTTTATTCCCTGCAGAAACGGCTCATCGCTTAACATTTGCATTGGTAAAGATCTTTTTGTCAAATGCAGTTAGTCTGGGAATTATTAAAACCATCTTTTCATCCAATACAGAATCATTAAAGAAGAACTTAATGGGCATTGAATTTCCAAACCCGGTTGGTTTGGCTGCCGGTTTTGATAAAGATGCAGAAGTGTACAAAACAATGAGTGCATTTGGTTTTGGCTTTATAGAAATTGGTACGGTAACACCTGTTCCTCAAGCAGGAAATCCTAAACCGCGTATGTTTCGTTTACCTGC
>JABDLV010000033.1 GCA_013001815.1 Bacteroidia bacterium | reverse complement strand
CCAGTCCCGGAAATTTAAATAAAATTACACCAGACGATTTAGAATTTAAAATATTATCTGAACCCGTTAAAAGAATGTATGCCGGACAAATAATCAGATATAAAATAAAACCACTGCTGAATATACCCATGACGTGGGTTACAGAGATTACACAAGTAGAAAGCAAGCAATTTTTTATTGATGAGCAGCGATTTGGGCCCTATAAATTTTGGCATCATCAGCATCATTTTAAGCAAACCGAAGAAGGAGTTCTAATGACAGACATTTTGCATTACTCATTATATGGAGGATTTCTAGGAAATTTTTTGAACAATCTATTTATTCGTAAAAAAATAGAAGGTATTTTTACGCATAGAACCAAAGTGATTGATAAACTCTTTTCAAAACGAGAAGCTGAATTAACTTAACATGCTATTGAATGCACTCATAGTTATTGCCACATTTTTCTTTATGGAATTTATGGCATGGTTTACACACAAATATGTGATGCACGGATTTTTATGGGTGTTACATAAAGACCATCATGTGCATGAACCGGGTTTCTTTGAAAGAAATGACACATTCTTTTTGATATTCGCTGTACCCAGTTTCTTACTATTGTTCTTTGGCGCTTCAAACGGCTATGATTTCAGAGTATGGATAGGTGCCGGCATAGCTATATACGGCTTTGCTTATTTTATGGTACATGACATTTTCATCCACCAGCGTTTTAAAATTTTACGCAGAAGCAGTAACGTTTACCTTAAAGGATTGCGAAAAGCGCACAAAGTACACCATAAACACTTAGGCAAAGAACATGGCGAGTGCTTCGGAATGTTAATGGTTCCTTTTAAGTATTTTCAAGAGGCCCGTAAAGCCAAGCAGCAAACCAAAACCGCATAATATCATTTTTCTTTTTGTATTTTGAGGGTAATGAAGCAATTACCCTGCATACTCCTTTTCTCTTTATCCTTTTTTCATCTAAAAGGGCAGGGATTAGATAATATATGGTTAATGGGTTATGACACCCAAGCATCTCCACCTTGGGGTGCACTATCTATAGATTTCAATTCCGGTTCACCGGTAATAGATACTTCATATAGAGAAATGGAATTTAGTTCTACACATTCTAACATATCTGATAGTTTGGGTAATCTATTATTTTATACAAACGGAGTATATATTGCTGATGCTACTCATGATACTATGCTTAATGGTTCAGGTTTGAATCCGAGCAACTACACAAATAACCATCTTGACGGATTAACACTTGGCCAAGCAAATGTAATTATTCCAATTCCTGAAAGTGATAGTATTTATTACATGTTTCATCAAACAGTAGATTCATTTGGAACCTCCAGCTATTTATATTTATCTATTATAGACATTTCGCTAAATGGAGGATTAGGTGGAGTTATTACAAAAAATCAAATAGTAATTAACGATGGCTTAAATACAGGAAGAATAAATGCTGTAAAACATGCTAATGGAAGAGACTGGTGGGTGTTTTGTCATAAGTTTAATACAAATATCTTTTATAAACTTTTGATTACACCAAATGGAATAGATACAGTTTTTACTCAAAGTATTGGAATCATCAGGCCACCTGATGGCGGTTGGGCAGTATTTTCAAAAGATGGGAGTAAGTTTGCTTATCATTGGACAGAACATGGTGCTGAACTTTTTGATTTTGACCGTTGCACCGGTATGTTTTCTAATCCTTTGTTATTAAACAATGGTGTAGGTATTGGCGTAGAATTTTCTGATAATTCTAAAGTGTTATACGTAAGCGGTGGCGATACATTACTGCAATATGATATAACTGCAACTGACATTAAAGCTTCTGAAACTATTGTGGCATTATGGGATAGCACCTATTCTCCATTCCCTCCTTTTGCAGCTGTGTTTTGTTTCATGAAATTAGCTCCCGATGGTAAAATTTATATGACTACATGCAATAGTACTTTAGTTATGCATACTATTGAACATCCGGATAGTGTAGGTTTAGCTTGTGACGTACAGCAACATTCAATTAATCTTAACAGATATTACTTCAACACCCTGCCCAACCACCCCAACTACCACTTAGGGCGTTTGGTTGGTAGTCCATGTGATACCCTCTTTACAGGTATACCTCCACCTGAGGAGCGCCTTACTTTAAAACTGCAACCCAACCCAAACAGTGGCTCGTTTCAAATTACCTACACACCCCTGCCGGAGAACTTAACACTGCAAGTGTTTAATATTTTGGGTGAAGAAGTGCATAGCCAGCTGCTGCCACAATGGAGTCAGTTGCAGAATATTCATGTGCCAAACTTAAGTGCAGGTGTGTATATGGCTACCATAACAAGTAGCGCTTCCAGAAAAAGCGTAAAGTTTGTGGTGGAATGACGTCATGTCATTTCGAACCGAAGCGAGGGTGTGTGCGATGGAGTGAGAAATCTCTTTCTTACCAAGAAGCAACGAGATTTCTCACGCTATCTTCAAGGGCCAACCCGTCAGTTCGAAATGACAAAAGAGTGTTACGCAGTAACTTTCAACACATTTAACTCTTTCCCAATCTTCACAAAAGCATCAATGGCTTTATCTAAGTGATGGCGTTCATGCCCTGCACTCATTTGCACACGTATGCGTGCTTGCCCTTTAGGTACAACAGGAAAATAAAATCCAATTACATAAATTCCTTCGTCTAATAATTTTGCTGCAAAGTCTTGAGACAATTTTGCATCATACAACATTATTGGAACTATTGGATGTTCGCCTGGTTTAATATCAAAACCGGCAGCAGTCATTTTTTCTCTGAAGTATGTGGTGTTATCCATTAACTTATCACGTAAGTCAGTAGTTTCAGAAAGCATATCTAACACAGCTATACTTGCTCCTACAATACTTGGTGCAACAGAATTTGAAAACAAGTAAGGGCGAGAGCGTTGTCTCAGCATATCAATTATTTCTTTTCTTCCACTGGTAAACCCACCACTGGCGCCACCTAATGCTTTACCATAAGTTCCGGTAATGATATCAATTCGTCCAATTACATCACAATGCTCATGGGTTCCTCTGCCGGTCTTTCCCATAAAACCACTGGCATGGCACTCATCTACCATTACCAATGCTTTATACTTATCAGCCAAATCACAAATTTTATCCAACTGAGCAATGGTGCCATCCATAGAAAATACCCCATCGGTTACAATTATTCGGTTACGCGCACCTGATGCTTGCTTTAATTGCTCTTCCAAATCTGCCATGTCATTATGCTTGAAACGGAACCGCTGTGCTTTACACAGGCGCACACCATCAATAATAGAAGCATGATTCAGCGCATCAGAAATAATTGCATCCTCTGCATTTAATAAAGGTTCAAATACTCCTCCATTCGAATCAAAACAAGCAGCATATAAAATGGTGTCCTCTGTGCCTAAAAATTTTGAAGTTTTATCTTCCAGTTCTTTATGTAAATCCTGTGTACCACAAATAAATCGTACTGAAGACATGCCGTAACCATGTGAGTCAATGGCTTTTTTGGCAGCTTCCGTTACTTTGGGGTGCGATGACAATCCTAAATAATTATTCGCGCAAAAATTAATTACTTCTTCACCGGTGCTCACTTTAATGTCGGCACCTTGCGGGGTGGTTATAATCCGTTCTTCTTTAAAAAGTCCTGCCTTCTTAATATTTTCTAACTCTTCGGTTAAAAGCGGTTTTAATGTATCGTACATAATCTAAATGGTTATAGGTTCTTTTAATTGATATATTTTTCCGGGTAATGATTTTATTAATCCGTTAAACTCTAAGTTAAGCAAAGTATTTGCAACAGCACTCACAGGCATACTACTCTGAATACGAATACTGTCGATATCCAATTTTTCTTTGCTGCCTAAAATATCTAAAATGGTTTTTTCCTCATCACTTAATTCAATAAATAATTCACGCTGTTTAGGTTTATTTTCGTTCTCTATTTCCACATCCCAAAACATCATCTCTGCAAGCTTTTGCGCATTCAGTGCCAAGTGTGCTCGATTATTAAAAATTAATTGATTACATCCCTCTGAATAGGTATCACCTACCCTACCTGGAATTGCAAACACTTCGCGATTGTACGAGTTCGCAATATCTGCAGTAATCAGTGCACCACCTTCCTTGTTAGCTTCTACCACCAATACCACATCACACATACCTGCCACTACCCTATTTCG
>JABDLV010000024.1 GCA_013001815.1 Bacteroidia bacterium | reverse complement strand
ATATTTAGTTTGACTTAATTATTAACCTCAAGATAAACAAAAAATGTTAGGAAAACTTAAAGAACTCAAGGAAATGCAGGCCAAAGCTGAAGAAATTAAAAAGCGGCTAGACTCTATAACCGTACGTGGTACTGCAGCAGAAGATAAAATACAAGTGATGTGCACAGGAAATAAGCAAGTGCAAAATGTTGTTATTGATGAAAGCTTGCTCAATGAAAGCAACAAAGCACAATTAGAACAAAGCATGGTTGAAGCCATTAACAATGCTTTTAAACAGGCTGAAAATTTAATGAACTCCGAAATGCAAAGTGTTGCAGGAGGTTTATTTGAAAAATAATTTTTGAAATAATAGATATATGTCAACTTTAGTAGCAGTTAGAAAAGGAAAACAAATTTGCATTGCATCTGATTCCTTAACCACCTTTGGAGATAAAAAACAAAAAGCAGATTACGTTGCTGAACCGGCAAAGTTTTATAAGTGGGGCCACTCTATTGTTGGCCTGGTAGGCTATGCAGCGCATGAACAGGTGTTGACCAGTTTAATTAAAAACACCAAAAAACCACCCGAGTTTAGCAGCAAGCTAGAAATATTTGAAACAATACGCGGTATTCATAAAATTTTAAAAGAAGAGTATTATTTGGTACCCATTACAGATGACAATAAGGAGGACCCTTATGAATCAACCCAAATGGATATGATGATCATTAATAAGTTTGGATTGTTTACAGCATTATCTCTTAGGGAGGTATTTGAGTATAAACGATTTTGGGCCATGGGTAGCGGTGGTGATTTTGCAACGGGCGCCATGTATATGGCCTACCAACGCAAGGGTGCAACCGCGCAAAGTGTTGCACGAGCAGGCATTAATGCAGGTATGGAGTTTGATAAAAACTCTTATGGCCCCATTCATTTAAAGACATTGCAGTTAAAAGTATAATGCAGATTTGCATCGCAATGCCAAGATTCTAATTTGATTTTTGCTTTCGATCTAAATGTATAAATACACCATAATATTCGTTTGTTCACTCCTTCTCAATGGACAGTTTTTGATGGGACAAGGAATGAACAATGTTTGGCTAACTGGTTATGGTAGTCATGGAGGACATCCTGACTTTGGTGTAAGTAAAATTGATTTTCAAAGCGGAATACCAGTGGTTAATTTTAATCCCATACCAATGGAGTTTAATCAGACCCAGGCAAATATTGCAGATGCAAATGGAAACCTATTATGTTATACCAATGGGTATTACATTGCTGATGCTACAGGTGATACCATGCTAAACGGAAGTGGTATAAATCCTAGTATATTTACATCAGGTAAATCAGATGGCCTGACCATTCCCCAGTCTCATTTGATAATACCTTATCCATCAAATCCCAATCAATATATTTTATTCCACAGTACGATTGATAATCAAGTACAAACTACAGCTTCGTTTTTGTATTATTCAATAATTGATATGACGCAAAATGGAGGATTAGGTGAAGTCACATTAAAAAATCAAATATTAATTACAGATGATTTAAATGCAGGAAAAATAGCCGCGGTTAAACATGGAAATGGCAGAGATTGGTGGATTGTATGTCATAAAGTAAATACAGATTCTATTTATACTGTTTTGCTAAATCCTCAGGGTGTTGCAATGCCAACTTTGCAAAGCGCTGGAATAGTAAGAGCAAAAGATGTTGGTCAGGTCACATTTTCTCCTGATGGTTCAAAATTTGCTTACAATTGGTTATTGGATGGATTAGAAATTTTTGAATTTGACAGATGCTCTGGGATTTTTAATAGTTTGCAATTTGTTCCCTTAAATAATTATTCAGGCATGGGAGTTGCTTTTTCTTCGAACTCACAATTTGTATATGCAAGTGCCGGGGATTCATTATTTCAATTTGATTTAATTGCATCTGATATATTAGCATCTCAAACACTTATTGCAGTTTACGATAGCTTCGTTTCTGGGCCTATTCAATTACCAACTTATTTTCAGCTCATGAAATTAGCACCTGATGGCAAAATATATATTACAACGGGTAACGGTACTTTCCATTACCATATAATTGACCAACCAGATAGTTTAGGCTTAGCCAGTAATGTAATCCAGCATGGTTTAAACTTAGGGCATTATTATTATAATACCTTACCCAACCACCCCAACTACCACTTAGGCCCCTTAGTTGGCAGTATATGTGATAGTATTACCGGTTTGCCCCCACCAGAGGAAAACTTAACTTTAAAATTATACCCGAACCCAAACAACGGTTCTTTTCAAATTACATACACTCCCCTGCCAGAGAACTTGCAACTGAAAGTGTTTAATACATTAGGTAAGCAGGTGCATGCACAGTTATTGCCTCAGTGGAGCCAGTTGCAGAATATAGATATTGGCAAACTAAGTGCTGGGGTGTATATGGCTACTATAACAAGCAGTGCTTCTAAGAAGAGCGCGAAGACCAGTTTGCCGAAACGGTGTACGACAGCACCATTACAGATATGGATTCTACCTTAATGGAGTATATGCGCGAACAGGCTTTTTATAAAATGGCATCAGAAAATGACGAAGTACTAAACCAGGGTGTGCCCGAAGATGCAGACTACCAAACCAAGTACAATAATTTAGAAACAAACAATACCGGAGAAATTGCCAAGGCCGATGAAGAAATAGCAGAAGGAGATTATTCTACAGCACTTGCCAGAATTAATGCTTTGTTGGATGAAAATACCCATGAGTTTAATAAAATGGCTGTGCAAGAAATTTATATTAATTACTATGCACAAGATATAGAGCCCGATGCAGGCACAAAAATTCAGTTAGAAAATATTGCTTATTCGCACCCCTTTTATGGTGGTGAAGGAGTATACATTGCCCGTGCTATGCTGGGTATAGATGTAGAAGATGCATTTCCTGCAGCCCGTTTAGCAAACCCCAATTTACAAATGGAGGCTGAGGCACTAAAAACGGTAATTTACCCTAATCCTGCAAACAATCTTGCTTATTTACATGTAGAAAAAAGCGAAGAAGAAAAACTAACTGTAGAAGTAAATAATGTATACGGCAAACATGTTTATAGCACAACAAACTATAATAGTTTAATTGAGCTTAACACCAGTGCATTTGTAAGCGGAATATACCTGGTAAATGTGTATATTGATGATGAGTTAAAAACTACTAAAAAATTAACGGTATTAAAGTAAGTTTTAAATTAGTACTATTAATCCTGTGTTGTTCATTTTCTGCAAATGCGCAGAAGATGAACAACATTTGGATTTTTGGTGATTCTGCCGGCATTGATTTTAATATACCTAATAACCCGGTACCCATTTTTAGTTCTATGGATGGTAGGGGAAGTTGTGTTTCTATAAGTGATACTTCAGGCCAATTACAATTCTACTCTTATACAAACGGTAATTTTAGAACTGAGATTAGAAATGCATTAGGGGATACCATGCAAAATGCAGAATTAATATCAGGTAAAAATTTCTATAATACATTAACAATCGTTCCATTTCCTAATTCAAATAGCAAATTCTATGTTTTTCTACATGCATTTTCATATGGCTTATTTTATTGTACAATTGATATGGCTTTGGATGGTGGACTTGGTGGAGTAGATAAGAAATTTATTGGAATTAATAATGATGAAATGGCCGACTGCCTCACCGCCATAAAACATGGCAACGGCCGCGACTGGTGGTTAATTGCTAAACTTAGTAACCAAATACCACCTAATAGACTTAATAAATTTTTCGTTTATTTGATTACACCTGATAGTATTCATGCACCTATTGTCCAAGACTTTAATGATGCACGGGATGGAGATTTTCAAAAATTAATTTTTCATCCATCTTTTGATAAATTTATGCAAATTAATACTGCCGGATACATGAGTGAATTTGATTTCGATAGATGCACTGGCGCGATAACACTAAATAGAAATATTTTTCCAGAGCAACTATCAAATTTTAGCCGTTTTTTCTGGGAAGGAGCTTATTCACCAAATGGAGATATTTTTTATGTAAGCACAACAGAATTTGTAAACCAAGATACAGCCTACTTAATACAATACAATCTGTTAGATACAAATATTGCTTTAAGTGCTGATACTTTAGATGCTTTTGTAAACCCCATTGGTACCGGTGCTGTACGTTTAGCACCAGACGGTAAAGTTTATTTTAGCCGTGCATACCAATGCAATGCATTTCCCAGCTGTGCACCTTACCCGGATAGCGTACGTAATGTTTATAATGAGAATCTAAGTGTCATCAACCAACCTGATAGTTTGGGTGCAGCATGTGATTACCAGCCTTTTTCTTTTTACCTGGGTGGTAAACGCAGCTATTATGGCTTGCCCAACAACCCCAATTATGAGCTTGGGCCATTGGTTGGTAGTGCCTGTGATACCATTACTTCTGTTGGCCTAGAACCCAGCAAAACTAATTTTAGTTTTTTCTTGTACCCTAACCCTGCTTTTAATCAAGCAACCTTAAACATACAAACACTTAAACCTAACAAAAAGGCAACACTAAGTATTTTTAATAACATAGGAGCACTGCTTTTACAAAAAGAAATTACACTGCAAACGCAAAGCATAGATGTAGAAGATTTGCCCGCGGGTATCTATTACATTCAAATACAAACAGAACTTGGCAGTTCAACGGAGAAACTCATAAAATTTTAGTGTCACCCTGAACTTGTTTCAGGGTCTCATTCTCTTAGGGAGATGCTGAAATAAATTCAGCATGACGAATATGTATTACAGGGAGCTGTCCGAAGGACTTAGGAGTATAAACCTCCCCTTAGTCCCCTCCTAAAACAGGAGGGGAAACAATATCCGCTCCTTCGTTTATGGGAGCTACTCAGAGTCCCATTAATTTTCGGGATCTGGGGTCAAAAAAATGATTTATGAAAGCATAAACTAAAGCTAAAAAGTAATTTATTAGTAGAGTTTCAGTTGCCTAACATTTATTAAATTTGCTTTTAAAATAGATTGAACGTTTTATGAGAATAAAATTTTTACTCATACTTACTTTTTCGATTTGCTCCTACTCTGCATCTTATTCTCAAGATGCCTGGGAAATGATCAATGCTAGTTTTCAAGAATATTTTGCTCAAGAAAAGTTTGAATCGGCATTAAAAATGGCTGAGAAAGAATATGAGTATGCAAACAACAATGATGCACCTATTTATCAATTGGCATTCTCTTGTTCTGATTTAGGTCTGACTTATTATGCATTAAAAAGATTCAAGGAAGCAGAAAAGTTCTTAACCATGGCGGTTGAGCACAACATCACTATGTCTGGTAAAGATTCAGACAATACCCTGGCTGAAATAAACCAATTAGCCTTGAATTATGCTGCAATGGAAAACTATGGAAAGGCAGACTCATTGTTAAGAGACATTGTTGAAGTTCGAGTGAAACAACATGGCAGAGATAGCGAAGAAGTAAAAGATGCAGCCCACCCTCTTATTCAAATGCATGATGCGCTTGGAGATATTGTTGAGGTGAGTAAGATTAGAGCATTATACAATATTCCTGAGCCAAATTGCGATTGCCCGGGTGAGGAAAAAGCAAAACAAGACAGCATTAAATCTTTGGAAGAATTAATAACCGAACCCACTGCCTCTAATGACTCAACAATAGTTGAAACAGCAACGAAGAACAAAACCATGAAGGCAGAATCTGCCAATCCAGGTGTTACTCATTCGGTTAAAAAAGGAGAAACACTTTACTCCATATCAGTTAAATATAAAGTAACGGTGAAAGAGCTTAAAGAATGGAATAAGCTAAAAACCAATTTTCTCAAAGTGGGTCAAAAGTTAAAAGTCAAGAAGTATTAGAATCCTTACTTATTAACAATTCAGCAAAAACTCATTTTCTGGCTTAACTTTAGCTACTCCTAGTCGTCTTACTAATATTCTTAATTGAATTCTATAATGAGTAGCAAACTAAAACAAATTTCACATTTGTATAAGCGAGCAGCTTTTGATGTTCCGCCAAGCAAAATATTACTGGATTTAAATACACCTCTAAAAGATCTTGTTCAAAAACTTTTTGATGAATCAGAACAATACACAGATCTGAATTATTTAGATAGTCCTTTAAATGAAAAACGAGACAAAGAAGTTTCTAAAATTAGAATACTGAAAAGCGTATTGCGCTCTAAGAAAGACACAGAGTTGCTTAATTTGGAATGGGTAAATAAAATTAGCACTGATAAGGCACAGCTGAGAGAACGCATGACCTATTTTTGGCACGACCACTTTGCCTGTGGCGGTGCCTTTGCTTACTTGCTTCAAGTACAAAACAACACGTTAAGAAAACATGCACTGGGAAATTTTGGAGATATGC
>JABDLV010000226.1 GCA_013001815.1 Bacteroidia bacterium | reverse complement strand
TTAACATTTGTGAACGGTCATTGGCCTCATACAAATGCTTCATGGCTTTCGCCCATATTCTTCTAGCTACTCTTCCAATTACTGCATACTCAGGGTCCACTCCATTTGAAAAGAAGAAAGATAAATTCGGAGCAAAGTCATTAATGTCCATTCCTCTGGACAAATAATATTCTACATAGGTAAATCCATTGCTTAACGTAATGCTAATTGCGTAATAGGATTTGCACCTGCTTCGGCAATGTGGTAACCGGATATGCTAACAGAATAAAAATTTCGAATCGAATTTTCAATAAAGTACTGTTGCATATCGCCCATTAAACGCAATGCAAATTCTGTAGAAAATATGCAGGTGTTTTGTGCCTGGTCTTCCTTTAATATATCTGCCTGAACTGTTCCTCTTACTTGTGAAATGGCTTTCGCCTTGATATCATTGTAAACATCCAACGGTAAAACCTGATCTCCGGTAACACCCAGCAGCATCAACCCTAAGCCATCATTTCCTTCAGGTAATTCACCTTGGTATGTCGGTCTTGTAACTCCTTTATCAGAATATATATATTCAATTTTCGTTTCAACTTCTTTTTCTAATCCATTCTCTTTAATATATACCTCGCATTGTTGATCAATAGCTGCGTTCATAAAAAATGCGGTAAGCATAGCAGCAGGACCATTAATGGTCATGGACACAGAAGTCTTTACATTGCATAAATCAAAACCGGAGTATAGTTTTTTAGCATCATCTAAGCAACAAATAGAAACGCCAGCGTTACCAATCTTACCATAAATGTCTGGTCTGTATTCAGGGTCTCTTCCATACAATGTTACAGAATCAAATGCAGTACTTAATCTTTTTGCGGGTAAGCCCAAACTTACATAGTGAAATCGCCTATTTGTTCTTTCCGGTCCGCCTTCCCCAGCAAACATTCTGGTTGGGTCTTCTCCTTGTCTTTTAAAAGGGTAAACACCGGCTGTAAAAGGAAACTCACCCGGAACATTTTCTTGCAGTGACCAATTAAGGATATCACCCCATGCTTTGTAACTTGGTAATGTAATTTTAGGAATTTGAGAATGAGATAAGGACTCAGTATGAGTTTGAATTTTAATTTCCTTTTTACGCACGTGGAAAGAGAATACTTCCTTCTTATATTTTTCTACCTTTTCATTCCAGCCTTCAATAATCTTTTTGTTTGCACCATCAAGATTTTGTTCCATCTCATTGTACAAATTCTCTAGTGTTGTGAGCGCACCGGTTGTATCATCATTCGCATGGGCTTTTAACACATCAATGCTTTCTTTTAAGCTGTACAATTTTTGCGCTAATGCAGATTGCTCTCTAGCCCACTTATCATACTTTCTATTGCTCTCAGAAATCTCAGCTAAGTATCTTACTCGTTTTGGAGGGATGATAAATATCTTTTCAGACATTTCATCAGAAATTTCAAAAGAAGATTTTAATTCTGATTCTGTTTTCGCACCAATCAAGTTCATAATCTCCACATACAAACGATTCATTCCGGGATCATTAAATTGTGAAGCAATGGTTCCAAAAACCGGAAGCTTTTCATCTTCTACTTCCCACAGCTGATGATTTCTTTTGTATTGTTTTTTTACATCCCGCAGCGCATCTTGTGCACCCTTTTTATCATTCTTGTTTACGGCAATGATGTCCGCAAAATCAAGCATATC
This sequence comes from Bacteroidia bacterium, assembly GCA_013001815.1. Classification (GTDB taxonomy): domain Bacteria; phylum Bacteroidota; class Bacteroidia; order AKYH767-A; family OLB10; genus JABDLV01. Next base: position 1,086 of record JABDLV010000226.1, on the reverse strand, counting down.
AATTTTTTCTAATTGTGTTGCGGCACCATACTCTGGTGTCATTACATACAAACTCACATCAGAAAATTCAGTTATCTCCGTATCACTTTGTCCTATACCACTGGTTTCTAAAATGATTAAATCGTAATCTGCAGCTTTTAAAATATCAATTGCTTCTTGCACATGTTTTGATAATGCCAAATTGCTTTGACGCGTAGCCAAAGAACGCATGTACACTCTATCACTATTGATTGAATTCATTCTAATTCTATCACCAAGCAATGCCCCACCTGTTTTACGTTTAGAAGGATCGACAGAAACGATAGCAATGTTCTTATCTTCAAAATCCATTAAAAACCTTCTAACAAACTCATCAACTAAAGATGATTTACCTGCACCTCCGGTACCTGTAATGCCAAGCACAGGTGTAACAACATGTTGTTTTAGTTTTTTAATTTCATCAAAAACCGTTTTATATTGCTCATAATTATTTTCGGCTCCTGAAATTAATTTTGCAATTGCCTTTGGATCTTTCGTTTTGATATGATTCAACTCTCCATTCAAATTAATACCTGATGGAAAATCGGATTGCGTAAGCAAATCATTAATCATTCCCTGCAAGCCTAATGAACGGCCATCATCCGGAGAATAAATTCGGGTAATTCCGTAATCATGCAATTCCTTAATTTCTTCCGGAAGAATAACTCCTCCACCTCCACCAAATATTTTAATGTGCGGACAACCCTTTTCTTTCAAAAGGTCATGCATGTATTTAAAATATTCATTATGTCCGCCCTGGTAAGATGTTAATGCAATGGCCTGAGCATCTTCTTCAATGGCACAATTCACCACTTCTTCGGCACTTCTATCATGCCCCAAGTGAATTACCTCTGCACCACTTGCTTGAATAATTCTGCGCATGATATTGATGGCTGCATCATGCCCATCAAAAAGTGAAGCTGCGGTAACAATTCTAATTTTATTCTTTGCCTTATATACTTCAGTAGCTTGCATTTAACCGTATTTTGTTGATTAAATTAATATGCCTTAAAATTAACAAATTAAAACAAAAGTATATTTAATCTCTCGTTTAAATTAAGATATAAA
>JABDLV010000011.1 GCA_013001815.1 Bacteroidia bacterium | reverse complement strand
TACTTACAAGCAAAGAATATACAGAAGACCTTTCACCGGGAATTCAAAAAGTAATTCTGCGAATGATTAAAAACATGCAGCAAAAAAATAAAGCAAAGCACTGAAACCCCAATCAGAACTTTGCTTTTAAAAAACTTACCTAACCCATTATTTTATTATTTCCTTCCAAAAACATGTACTGTTGCGCGCTGCTTTGCAAAGTTTTTAGTGTCGTACCAAAAGGTAATGTCTTTAATAACCCGTTTACCGCCTTGCAAATCAATTGTTCTTGAACTTCTTTTTGGTGTAAAGTTATGCTTCAATGGAATAATGTCTTTGCTTCCGTTACCATACTCTACCACCATTTTATGCATATTCAAAGCACCTCCCGTTACTGCTACTTTAAGTTTTGTAAATGTTTCGTCATATACTCCAACGCGTATAACATCTCTGTCTAGTTTGTAAACAACCTTTTTAGAACCCAATTTTACCCAAGGGCCTTTGATGGAATGGCTGGCGGTAAATGAAGAACTTAGAAAAATAGTTGCAATAAGGGCGAATAATCCGATAGCTGATTTCATTCTATTTTGTTTTAAAAATTTGTAATAGCCTTTGGATGATTTGAAAACTAGAAGGTTTAATCCGATAAAAAAATATTGCTGAATCCAATGCGTATATTGTAAACAAAACCCAAAGCCCAAGCGTTATCCATAAAACAAAATCTGAAGATGAAATATTATATAATTGTTTTACTGCTACTCTTCTCCCAAACCAATTACGCTTACGCTCAAAATTCCATTACACCTTCTGACCTAAAAGTATTACAGGGTGATTGGACCGGCTCACTTACTTATATAGATTACCGTTCTAACAAACCTTATACCATGCCGGCTGATTTGGTAGTGAAACAAGGAAACAATGAGAATCAATTATCGCTTCACAATAGTTATCCCAATGAGCCAAAGGCAAATAATAAAGAGAAAATAAAAATTTCTAAAGAGGGAGACTATTTGAATAAGAAACCGATAAAATCAATCGATCGATCTACGGAGGGACAAATTCAAATAACGACCGAATACACAGGCAAGGACAACAACCAGGAAGCGCTTATCCGAAATGTATATATCCTGGGTGAAAATCAATTTATCATTAAAAAAGAAGTTAAATTTGATAATTCAGATAAGTGGTTGAAGCGCAATGAATTTAAATATAAAAGAAAATTATAAACTAATTACAGCCTATGAAAAATGCGTCCTTCTTTTTTAAAGCATCAGCCGTCTTATGGATTATCTGGGGTTTGGTTCACATACTTGCAGGTGTATTAACCATGAAAGGAATTTTAACGGATGACATTTCATCTTCCGTAAGCGGAATTGCAGATGCAGTGGATGCAGACACCTTGCAAATGGCTTATCCCAAAGCCTTAGGTGCAATTATCGGTCAACATGGATTTAATTTGTTGTGGATTGGCATAGTTACTTTTATTTCGGCATTCTATGTTTGGAAAGGAAATGCCAATGCCATTTTTCTAGCAGCCATAACCGGTGGTTTAGCCGACTTAGGTTACCTCCTATTTATGGATTTAGGCGGTTATGTCAATTTTGTACCCGGTACAGTAATGACAATCGTTTCAGCATTAGCAATTGCACTAAGCTTTTACGCTCATTTCAAATCAAAATAGATAAGTGATTTTTCTATATTAGTGCCTGTTCGTCTTATTAAAACATGAATATGAAACTCGTTTACACATTAATACTCTTAGCTTTTTCTCACTTTGCTTTTGGCCAGGATATGGATTGCAGCAAATTTAAAACCGGGAAATTTAAAAACATTGACGCCAGTAGCGCTAATACTTTTATAAAAAGAACAGCTACCCATCAGTTTGAACATGATAAGATTAGTGGAAAAAAAGTAAAATTAAAAGTTGTTTGGGATGATGAATGCTCCTACCGTCTTATATTGATAAAAGGCAATAAGAAATTCCTAAAAGATGAGCCCAAAGGAGAAAGTCCGGATTTAATTGTGAACATAATTAAAACCGGGGAGAATTATTACATGCAGGTTGCACATTTTGAAGGCAATGAAGAAATTACGTATAAAAGCAGAATCAGAAAGCTCAATTAAACTCGCTTCCCTATTCACTCTACTCTTAATTAAAAAAATAAACGAATTGTACAGACTTAAAACTGCAGCTGAAAAATTACTAAAAGCAATTCGCTTCTTAGCTTGGAAGTATTTTTCTACCAGTCAAACGGAGTCCATTTATTTTTACACGTTTCACAAATGTGCAAGCACCTTGTTTAGCAGCTATGTATTGCAAAACATTAAGGGTTTATACCACATAGATTATGCGAATATTATGTGGACAAAACCAATTGAATACAATACTCCCTTAACATTTAAGAAGAAGAAATATATTTATGGACCTATTCGTTTATCAGCAAGAAATGAATCAGTAATTAATCTTTTGGTGCACCCTACCACTAACTTAGAGTTTGCCAAAGATAAAATTGCACTATTTTTTATCAGAGACCCACGTGATATCCTAGTTTCACAATACTATTCATTTGGCTATACGCATTCTCTTAATCCGGTAAAGGAAAAAACCGAAGAAATATTATCAATACGAGAAGAAGTTCAGTCACTTACCATTGATGAATATGCTTTGAAAATTGTAGATGAGCAAATTGAAAATTTCAATAAATTAATTGAGCTTTCCTCTCATTGCAAACAAAGCACCATACTTAAGTATGAAGACATGATTGAAAACTTTGACAGCTTTATTGATGAGCTACAAAAGGTTGTGAGCATAGATGAAAGAGTAGTTCAAGATTTGCATGCTAAATCTCGTCCTAAAAAAGAAGTTGACAATAAATCACACCGAAGGTCAGGAAATACCAGAAGTTTTGAAAAAGACTTGAAACCCGAAACAACTAAAGTACTTAATCAGAAACTAGAAAAAATACTTACGCACTTTAATTTCAGCGTATAAGTATAAACAAATTACAACCCTCTACTCTTCATTAGCAGCAGGCTCTTCTACAGCAGAAGAGTCCATTACAGCGGAAGAATCTTCAACAACAGGAGAATAGTCTGTGGTATTCTCATCAATTAGTTTTTTCAATGCATTCATGTTCTTGGCTTCCTGTTTATCAAACGCACCACCTAGCATTTGCATAGTTCCAAACATCATGCGTAATCCAAAGCTTTTTGGAATTACCTTAGATTCGGTTTTAATAGTTGTACCCCCATCTACTTCTGTGTATGTCATGATTTGTTCAAATTTCATCATATCACTATCAAAATGCATTTCAATATTTTCATGTTCATTCATAGCTACAAGGGTTTCTGTCATCACAAAATCCTCCTGTCCTTCACCCGGATTTACTACTACCTTGTACTTACTACCAACCTGATCTCTTTCTCCTTCTATTAATTCAATGCTTTTAAAACCTTCTAACCATTGGTCAAACTTAGTTTCATCTTTTGAAATGGCCCATGCTTCTTCTACCGGCTTGTTCACATTAATTTCAGCACCATAATTAATAGTTGAGCTTGTTAATCCAATAACAACAGGAATAATGATAATCACTGCAAGAATGATTAATATGTATTTAAGAATTTTCATAGCATTAAGTATTTATGTTTTATTAATATTGAAATAGAATTACAGTCTAAATTTAAAAATTTAATTTAAATGGCGTTTTAATTTATTATATTGGTATATAAACTTCAATACATTGCAAATTAATCAATTGATAATTAAAATTAACTGTAAATAAAATGGCTAAACAAGCAATAAAAGAATCAGGCTTTCAATGTGCAAAATGTGGCAATGCAACTTGCGAATTGGATGAAATTAGAACGACCGGTGGAATTTGGTCCAAGTTTTTCAATATTCAAAATAAACGCTATACCAGTGTTACGTGCACGCAATGCAAATACACAGAGTTTTATAAAGGCACCCAAAGTACGCTAGGAAATATTATTGATTTTTTTGGGAATTAAATTATTACCTGCCAGAGCAAATAATTTTTCTGACATAGATATTGTAATTACATTCTATACATCCATCACCAGTTTGTAACCAATACCACGAATGTTTACAATTTTTACACTGGTATCTGCTTCTAATTTTTTTCGAAGCTTAGAAATAAATACATCCATGATTCTTCCAACATAGTCACCATCATTTCCCCATACTCTAATTAAAATGGTTTCGCGCTCCACTGTTGTATTAGCAGAATTATAAAGTAAAAGCAACAAGTCGGCTTCTTTCGCACTCAGTTCTATTCTTTCTTTCCCTTTAATAAGCTCTGTGTTTCTTTTATCAAATGAATACTCACTCAGTACAATCAAATTTAAGTCAAGATTTTCCCCTTGCCTTTTCTTTCAAAATAAAATAACAAGGCCTCGAATAAATGAATTAGGACGATAAATATTGAATAATTCGTAAGACTTGAATCAGAACCTAAATTATTCAAACTGTTGGAGAAAAAAAGGCCTTACAAAACAAAATCAGACAAAGTTTTGGAACAAAGGTTAATTGAACTTAGGTGTTTTAACAAGTAATATTAATCTTTGAAATATGAAAAACATCTTGCTAATTTCTATTGGATTATTGCTATTTAGCTTTTTTCCATTTTTTCTACTAAAGCAAGATAGTCATATTCTAATTCACGACAATTTAGATTCTGAATTTATCTATTTACACATACTAAAAATCAGTGGGAATTTATTCTCTTACAATAACTCAGATTTACTTCTTAATATATTTAACGGTTTGAATACATTCTATATTCATTCTGAATTTAGTCTCATTCGTATTTTATTCTATCTGTTCCCTTCGTTCTGGGCATACATATTAAATTCTCTTCTGATTAGGACAATAGGTATTGTTGGGATTTGTCTTCTGGTTAGAGACTTTGGTAAGTCAATAGAAATACCGAATTATTTATTAATTGTAGTAGCGGTATCATATGCTCTCTTACCAGTTTACAGTCTTTACGGAATTTCAATAATGGGTCAACCTATATTACTTTGGTCATTTCTTAATTTAAAAAATAGAAAACGCCATTTCATCAGTTACTTTGTTATTTTTCTTTTCCCCTTTTATTCACATTTTGCCATGACAGCACCGTTTATACTAATTACACTTTTGGTTTATGGCGTTTATGTAATTATTAAAAAAAGAACAAATAGCAGTAGTTTTATTATCGGAGTCGGAGCATTGTTCATTTCATATATAATTGCCAATTTTATAACTATTGAAAATTTCTTACAAAACAACGCCCAAACCCATAGAGATTTATGGAAAAATAATTACCCAGATATAGAATCCACAATTAGACTTATTGCTGAAACTATATTAAATGGACAATATCACGCAGCTAGTATTTTCGGTTTACCTATATTAATTATAGCTCTTTATTCTATATTCAAGAAAACATCAAAATGGAAAACAATATTTCATTTTATTATTTCAATAGTTCTCATCGCTTTTTATTATTCAACGTATAGATATATAACAGTATTCTTCGAAGACTCTTTACACTTGTTAACCACTTTCAATTTTAATCGTTTTACATTTTTCGTACCTTTTATTTTTTATCTATTGTTGCTGACTTTCTATTCAGATAAAAAGATAAATAGAGTACTTCTATATTCTTTAACATGGGTTTTCTGTCTAGGTAATATATACTTCAATTCAGAATTAAAATACAGCACGGCCAAGTTGATATTACCAAATCAATCTACTCAACTTTTACCTAGCTATAATTCGTTTTTTTCTCCAGCACTCTTTAATGAAATTACAGCATTCATAGCTCTACCCCAAGAGGATTATCGTGTTGTAAGTTTAGGTATTCATCCAAGTATAGCCCAGTACAATGGGTTTTATACTTTAGATTCATATCAAAACATTTATCCCCTCGAGTATAAATTCAAATTTCGAAAAATAATTCAACCAGAACTAAATAAAAACAATGTACTTAAAGAATATTTTGATAATTGGGGCAGTCGAGTATATCTGTTTAGCTCTGAGTTGCAAGAAAGCTGTTATGTGGACTGCCCAAAATATTTCAGTGAAACCATTCAAGAATTGAATGTAGATGTTATTTCTTTGAAACAAATGAGCTGCAAATATATATTCTCTTCAGTTAAAATTATCAATGCGGAACAAATTGGACTAGAACTGGAAAACATGTTTGAAGACGACCAATCATTCTACCAAATATTTCTTTACAAAATATGATATTAATACTTATTGAAATACCAAGTTCAATATCATCTAACCATTTATTTCTGTATTACAATCAACAGATTAATTCAACCATTAAACATCCATCACCAGTTTATACCCAATACCGCGGATATTTACAATTTTTACACTAGTATCTGCTTCCAATTTTTTTCGCAGCTTAGAAATAAACACATCCATGGTTCTACCAACATAGTCGCCATCATTTCCCCATACTCTGTTTAATATGGTTTCGCGCTCTACGGTTGTATTAGCAGAATTATAAAGTAAAAGCAACAAGTCGGCTTCTTTTGCACTCAGTTCTATTCTTTCTTTCCCTTTAATAAGTTCTGTGTTTCTTTTATCAAATGAATACTCACCCAGTGCAATCAAATTTGGGTCAACAATTGCACTGTTCTTTTTCTTCCACCAAAAAAATACAAGAGCGCTAATTAATGCAAGCAATAAAAACAAGCTGATATATATACGAGTATTATTATTGGATTCTTCAATTGCACCAGGAACAAGAGCTTCTGCATCTGACTGAATGCCACTCACATTTAAAAGCGTAATCAATAAGTTGTAACAATCTTTTGGTTGCACCCTGCCCTTGCATGGTACAATATCGGTTTGCTCCAGTTCATCCATTTTTAAACTGTAAACTATATCCTTTGTCTCACAATTTTCCACCTCTGCTATGTAGCCCGTTTCCATTTTAGATGCCAGTAACACATGATTAATGGTAGCAACCAAGTCTTCAGGTATAAATTCAAATTCTGATTCGAATTCAATTCTATATTGATTTCCCTCCTTACTTATGGGTAAAACACGTGAAGTACTATCATTGGATTGAAGCAAAATTTGATGCCCAATCATTCTTAAACTCACTTCAATCTCCTTTTCGCCTTGAGCTTTTAGCGCATTTGCATCAGGTAGCGCAAAATAAATGCATAAAAATCCAAGAAAAACGAGTTTAAACTGACCAATGCTCATATTGCAAATTTATCTGATTCTTGTTTGATTTAAAATGATTTACAAAAGATTTACATCATTTTACAATTGATTTGTACACATAAGGTAGCCGCTACCGTATATTTGGTATACATTAATCACTAAATTAAGAACTATGAAAAAGTGCATATTATTTTTTACCGTATTACTATTTACTATTGGCTTAATGGCTTTTGGATACATGAACTGGGATAATCCACCCTTTAATTCGGAAAAATCCTGTGCTAATACAGTTTCTTCAGAAGAACTTTCTGCGGCATTCTTGCAGTCTATTAACAATGAAAAAGTTATTGACTTTTCTTTCGATTTAGGTTCAAAGTATGATGCTACCATCTCTAAACAAGATTTGCTTAACGCAGAAACAGCGAATGATATCATTCCAAATGTTGCAGATTGGTCTGTTTATCCGATTAATTCTATGAAGGTAACACTGTTCACAGCTGAATCTACCTTAAGTGAAACAGGTAAGAATATAACATTAACAAAAGCCCAAACTTCAATATTGCAATTAGCAGATTACGCAAATAATGTTCACCTGCTTGCCTTGAGTGAAGGTGTGCACAAAAAAACAGGCAAGCCTGCAAATCATGATTTGAATTATTATGTAAGTATTGTTCCTGAAAAGGAAGCCGAATACAGTAAAGGTAATGATGCATTGATTAAATACCTTGAGCAAAACAGCATTGCACAAACAATGATTGCATCCGAAGATGTGCTTAGAACCGGTAACGTTAAGTTTACCATAGATAAATATGGAAAAATGATCAATGTTACTTTAGGTAATTCATGTGGTTATGATTCCATTGATGATACAGTTATTCGTTTATTAAAAAGTTTACCCGACCCATGGAATCCTGCTGCTACAAGTGACGGAGAAAATATAGAACAGCACTTTGATTTTATTTATGGCATGATAGGTTGCTAAGCATCTTTTTTCTTCGCTTTTAATGGTGGCAATAACTCATTAAATTCGCATATGATTGGTAAACACTTTTCCCTTTCAATGCTTGCATTGATGTTTTGCTTGCTATTTATGAGTTCATGCAAAACACGCACTAATGCAATTCAACTGGCAAAGGCTAAAAGTTCAATAAATCTTGATTCAATACCCATTCCAAACAACCTTAGAGTACCATTGTACAACGAAGGGCAATTATGCCATTGGGTAAGAACAATATTTCAAGATTCTAAAGGTGACCTTTGGATTGCCACCAATCATTATGGTGTAATGCGCTACAACGGTGATACACTGGAATATTTCTCTGAAGAACATGGATTGGGTGCTGGTCGTGTTACCGATATTATTGAAGATGAAAAAGGAGCGCTATGGATTGGCACTTATGATGGCGTTACCAAATATGAAAACAACTCATTTACGAACTACCCAACAACAGACAGTGTCATTAAAAATGATGTATGGAGTTTATTGATTGACCGCAAAGGAATTTTTTGGGTTGGTACCATGAATGGTGTATTTCAATTTCATCCTGAAAAAAATGGAAGCGTTGAAGAAAATTTCACTCACTTCCCTATTCCACTGGCAGATGTAAAAGACCCGAACACCATCCTATCTCCCTATAGAGTGGCTAGCATACTAGAAGATAGCAAGGGAGACATTTGGTTTGCCACCGATGGATATGGCATTTGCAAATTCAATGCAAGTGTATCCGGTACGGGTGACGGTAAAGCCTTTGTTCATTTTACAAAAGCAGATGGACTTAGTGATAACAATGTTGCAGATTTACTAGAAGACAGTCGGGGAAATATATGGATAGGATCTATGTATGGCGGAATAAGCAAATACAATGGAACGAGTTTCAGAAACTATACCGAAGAAAATTACATCAATGGTGAAGAAGTGTATGGGCTCTATGAAAGTAAAAGCGGTGCAATATGGTTTGCTGCAGAACACCACGGTGTTTATCGTTTTACACCCGATAGCAGCTTAATTGCTGAAGGTACATTTGAAAATTTTCATGAAAAAGATGGACTCAATACAAGAGGCATCATAACGATGTTTGAAGATAAGGAAGACCGGTTTTGGTTTGGGGGTTGGAAAGGCTTATTTCGATTTGATGGAAAGTCTTTTACCACGGTAACTAAAGATGGACCTTGGGATTGAATGCAGAAAAATTAATTCATTAATAAATCAATTCAAAACAATCCAGTTGCAGTTATACTTTCTTTACCTTAACTGCATTCATTCCTTTCAATCCTTTTTCAAGTTCAAAAGAAACTTTATCATTCTCGGTAATTTCATCTTCACAACCATTTATATGTACAAAATAACTTTCATTGGTTTCATCTTCTATAATAAATCCAAATCCTTTATCGGTATTAAAAAAGTCAACTTTACCTTTTCTTACGGCATCCATTTCAATTTTTGCACGCTTAGGCACACTCACTTCAATGTCTTCTAACTTTACTTTTTTCTGTAATGCCGGATCAGGAGGAGTACTTGTGGTATTTCCAAACTCATCCACATAAGCAATCATATCATCCAAGCTTGCTTTGGGCTGAGATTTGCGTGCTTCTCTTTTCTCCATCTTCTCCTGCCTTTTCTTAGCACGTTTTTTCTCTTTTTCTTTCTTATTAAATGTTTCTTGTGATCTCCCCATTCTTTATTACTATATTATTTTGTACAAAGATAAGATAATAAATTTCATGAAAGGTTTAACCAAAACACCTTTAATTTAAGGCCTTACAGAATTCATCTAAACTTTTTTGCACATCATTTGACAGTGCTTTATCCTCTACCCAACCGTGCACATCCCCAACATAATTCATTCCCAAGTATTTTGCGCTTTCTTTAAAAGACATGTGAAATCCCTCTTTGGTATTCCTTTCAGAAGCACAAGAGATGACAGCCATTTCCATTCCTCTTAATTTTCTGCCAATTTCTTTTTCTGCATGCAATAGATCAGAAAAGCGGTCGAAGAAAATTTTCAATCTCGCACTCATGTTATACCAATAAACAGGAGTAGCAAAAACGATCAATTCATAATTTTCAACAATATCTTTCATTAAAGGAATGTAATCATCATCCTTATTTTTGTGTTCATAATCAAACTCGCCAATGTTTTTCTTTTTTAAATCTATTAATGGAAATTGTGTTTCATTGGCAACATAGTCGGCCAACTTTCTGGTTTCACCAAAACTTTTTGAGCTGCCTAATATTATTATTCCTTTTTTCATATTTAATTGTATGCTCCTTTACTTTCTAATGCTTGTTTAATATGAGCTAAATGATGTTTGCAATGCCAATCATAAATAGCAGTATTCAATGCAAGGCTAACTTTTCTCCCATGCTCATGATGAATGAACACCTTTTTGAAATCATCTTCCTCCATAGTCTTTAAAAGATTAACCCATTTGCCATGCACCGCATGAATGAATTGCAATGTTGTACTTAAATCATCATCTCTTGAATCAGGCAACTCTGCCCAGCTTGCCTCATTGTATGCTTTGATAGTTGGTGTATCTTCTGTCAAAGTCCACTTGTATCTTATATATGCATTTACATGACTGTCACCACAATGATGTACCACTTGTTTTACTTTCCATCCATCCGGACGATAACGCCAGTTCAACTGTTTAGCACTTAAACTTTGGCTTAAACTCTTAAGTTCAGAAGGAAATTTTTCTATTGTATGTATGTACTCACTTATTATTTCAGATGAAAATTCTATTGGAATCTTTAATTTGCCAATAGGAAATTTAAGTGCGTTTATTTCAATTTCAGTCATACCTGCTTTTCAATATGATAAAAACTTTGCAAATAAATAGAATGAATCTATTTTTATTTAGCACTAAATAACGTAACTTTAACTGTTTGATGTACTTTTTAAGATAATTTTTTGTTTACATGAGTTCCGAGTCCATATATATGTTTGATGAGAAAAGCAACATTTGCGTTGCTACAAGAATAGGCGATACAGATATTTCAGATGTGCATGAATTTATTAATGGAAATGTTGCAAATGGTGCCAAACATAATTGTTTGAAGCTTCTATTTGATCTAACAGAAGCGAATTTAACGAACAGTTTTTTAGAGTTCTATGTTCTACACAAAAAGTTAACAGAAGACACGGACTTAACTTTAGAACATTGCTGTGCGGTTATATTTGCTCCGAATGATGATACCAATGATATGTCATTTTTTAAAATGGTATCTACCAATTCAGGACAAGATATATTTCAATTCTTTTTTGATTTGAGTGAAGGCAAAAAATGGTTACTTGCCCAAGATTTGCATACAAAATCTGAAATTAAAGACAATTCAAAAGCAGAATAATTGTTAATAGTGACTTGTCATTTTCTCTAATACATAATCAGGTGCCGCAGTTGGTTTTCCGGTTTTAATATCAATAAAAACCAAAGTGGTAGAGGCCTTGTTTAGTAAAACTCCTTTTTGATTAAATGTATCATATTCAAAATAAATGCGCGCCTCCGGTAATTTTGGAATAGTAGTTTTTATTAAAAGTTCATCATCATAATAAGCCGGTTTAAAATATTTCACCGTGTACTCTAAAACAGGCAAAGCAATTCCACTCTCTTCCATACTTTTATAAGTAATGCCTAACGAACGCAATGCTTCAACTCTGGCTACTTCAAAATATTGAGCGTAATTGCCATAATAAGCATAACCCATTTGGTCGGTTTCGCCATAACGTACTCTAATTTTATTTTCAAAATTCATCATTCTTTGGCACGATATTTAATAACTATTAATGCACCGAAAGTACAGACATTATTTGTAAATTAGATTTTCGGCCAATTTTAAAAACCCAAACTTTTACTCTTAATGTTGCGAATATTTATTTTTGCTTGTATTTTCTTTTTAGCTGCATGCACTGCATCAGAAATAAGCAAAACGGAGACCAGTCAATATCGTTTTTCTAAAATTGTGAATACCGAGCAAGACTCACTTGCCAACCAAACCATACTACCCTACAAAACAAAATTGGATGAAAGCATGAATTCTGTTCTAGGCAAAACAGATCGGGCTATGGTTAAAGATATGCCCGAGGGCTTATTGGGGAATCTTGTTGCTGACATTATATTATATGAAGCAAACATTCACTACAAATCAGATGATGGACATGGCGTTGATTTTTGCCTACTAAATAATGGTGGACTAAGAGCTTCTTTACCACATGGAGAAATTACAAGAGGTAAAATTTTTGAATTAATGCCATTTGAAAATGAAATGATAGTACTGGAGTTAAATGGTGAAACCACACTGGAGCTAATTGATTTCATTGCTGAAAAAGGTGGCATGCCTGTATCCGGCATCAGGTTTGAGATTGAGAACCAAAAGCCAACAAATATTACCATAAACGGAAAAGCATTTGATAAAAATAAAACATACAAAGTAGTTACATCAGATTACCTGGCACATGGTGGTGATAAACTGGCAATGCTTAAAAAAAGATTAAATGATAAACTAACCGGTGTTAAAATTAGAGATGCCATAATTGAATACTTTGTTGAACAAAATAACAAGGGAGTAACCATTACTTCAAGCTTAGATGGAAGGATAAAATATGCACACTGATAGAAGAAAATTTATAAGGCAAGTTGCCATTGGCGGTGCGGCACTTGGAATGAGTGCGTTTCCGGTAGATGTATTTTCAAGAAGCAATACTACCAAGATTAGCATTTTGCATACCAATGATGTGCATAGCCATATAGATCCTTTTCCATCAAATGATGCTAAGTACCCTAACTTAGGTGGAGCAGCCCAACGTGCAGCGCTCATTAAAAAAATAAGACAAGAAACAGAGCATGTGCTGGTTTTAGATGCGGGAGATATATTTCAGGGCACGCCCTATTTTAATTTATATGGAGGCGAGCTGGAATTTAAATTAATGAGCCAAATGGGCTATGATGCCGCAACTATCGGAAATCATGATTTTGACAATGGGCTTGATGGCCTGGCGAAACAATTGCCGCACGCAAAGTTTCCATTCATTAGCAGTAATTACAATTTTGACGGCACGCCTATGGAGGGCCGCACAGAGCCCTATAAGATCTTTGAGAAGGGAAATATTCGAATTGGCGTATTTGGGCTTGGTATAGAGCTGAGAGGCCTGGTAGATAAGAGAATGTACGGGGTAACCCAATATCAAGACCCGGTTCCTAAGGCCGCATACTATGCTCATTACTTAAAGAAGGAAAAGAAGTGTGACATCGTAATATGCTTGTCTCACCTAGGTTACAGATATGAAAGCGATAAAATTAGCGACTATAAACTGGCTAAGAATTCGCGTCATATTGACCTAATTATTGGCGGGCATACCCATACATTTATAGATAAACCCTATGCATTTAGAAATCGGGTGGGCGAAGAAGTGCTTGTTGCTCAAGTTGGTTGGGCAGGCATCAAATTAGGGCGCATAGATTTCTATGTTGATAAAAAAACGCGAAAAAAATCAGCAAAAGGCACACATGCAAAAGTTTCTAAAAATACAATAGCAAAATGATTTTTTTTTGTTTTGTTTTTAGATAATATTTGTGGATAATTGACGACTGAAACTCAACAACAAACTATTTTTAACTCAATAAAACCTCTTTAAAACTGCTAACCTTAGTATGGACAAAAATATAGAAACCGTTTGGCAGAATTGTTTAAACTTAATAAAAGATAATGTTAGTCCTCAAAACTTCAAAACTTGGTTCGAACCAATTAAACCTCTAAAACTTGAAAAGAAAGTTTTAACTATTGAAGTGCCAAGCCAATTTGTTTACGAATGGCTTGAAGAACATTATGTAGATTTATTAAGAAAAACAGTTCGCAAAGAATTAGGAACCGGAGCACGATTAGAATATTCCATTTTAATGGAGAACTCCTACTCTAACCCATCACCTTACAAAATTAAATTTCCGGGCAACAGCAAAGGGAAATTAAAGAACCCAAATGTTAATGTTCCGATTAACATTAATCAAAAACTTAGAAACCCGTTTATCATTCCGGGCTTAAAAAAGGTGAACATAGATTCGCAGTTAAACCCTACTTATACTATTGAAAATTTTATTGAAGGTGACTGTAATCGCTTAGCCCGTTCTGCAGCTTATGCAGTTGCCAAAAAACCGGGTGGTACATCCTTTAATCCGCTGCTAATATATGGTGGCGTAGGCTTAGGTAAAACGCACCTGGCACATGCAATAGGTATTGAAATCAAGAATAATTTCCCCAACAAAACAGTTTTAGCTGTTCCTTCTGATAAATTTATTAATCAGTTTATAGACTCAGTTAAAAACAATTCGCAAAATGATTTCATTCACTTTTACCAAATGCTGGATGTGTTAATCATTGATGATGTTCAGTTCTTTGCAGGTAAGGAAAAAACACAAGATGTGTTCTTCCATGTGTTCAATCACTTGCACCAAAACAACAAACAAATTGTTTTAACATCAGATAAAGCTCCGGTTGATTTGCAAGGAATGGAACAACGTTTGCTATCTAGGTTTAAGTGGGGCTTAAGTGCAGATTTACAAGTTCCGGATTTAGAAACCAGAATTGCTATTCTTAAAAACAAAGTATATAACGATGGCATTGAACTGCCAAACGAAATTGTTGAATATATTGCTTATAGTATTACAACCAACATTCGCGAATTGGAAGGTGCATTGATTTCTATTATTGCTCAAGCATCATTAAACAAAAAACCAATTACGCTAGAGTTGGCTAAACAAATGATTGACAAATTTGTGAAAAATACTTCTCACGAAATCTCAATCGATTACATACAAAAAGTGGTTTGCGATTATTTCGATTTACCTTTAGAGTTATTAAAATCTAAAACGCGTAAACGTGAAGTAGTTCAAGCTCGTCAATTAGCAATGTTCTTTTCTAAGAATATGACTAAGTCATCTTTATCTAACATTGGTATTCATACCGGTGGAA
>JABDLV010000251.1 GCA_013001815.1 Bacteroidia bacterium | reverse complement strand
TATTTGATTTTGCGGATATTGAAATTGTGACTGGAAATTCACCTACTATTCATACCTCAACTATATCAGGTCAAGTAAAAGGTGATGAAATATTACTAAGACCTAAAGGTTCTGGATCCCATGTATGTACTGCAAACTGTGTCAATCACGATGAATATGTTTGTGTAAAACAGTCGTACTTTTGGCAAGACCAAGTAAGTCTTGATTTAAGTGATGATAAAATTGCGGCAAGTTTGCCAATATCTTTAGGTAAAAGAGGTGCAGAGAGTAGCATGGTGTTACTTGATAAATCTCAGGTGCACACGGTGTTAGATGGAAAAGCCTTTGGTGGTTTTGAAAACGGTTTTGCTGCTTTGTATCGTGAGGTGTTAACTGCGAAATTAAATATAGCTAATGGAACAGACCCCTCTTCAATTGATAAGCAAATTGGGGAATCTGATTTATTAATTACCAGATACTCTTGGAAAGATTGGTACCGTATGAGTCCACTTACCCAAGAAATTATTTTTGAAAGAGCCAGAATGATAGAAGCTTATAATAAAGGACAGCTCGGAGTACTGAGTTGCGATTAGTAAGGTTAATTAATAATATGTTTTAAGGAGCCGCTCTTTGAGTGGCTCTTTTTAATAGCTCAATAATTCTTCCAGCGCTTTTTTTACTTTCTCCTCACTTGGAATCATTTCTTTTTCAAGATTAGAGTTCAGCGGAATAGCAGGTACATTTTCAGAACCAAGAACTGTTACCGGTGCGTCTAAACTTTCAAAACAATGTTGCTGAATACGAGCGGCTAGACTTTGACCAAATGAATTATCAACAGGCTCTTCAGTTAGTACCAAACACTTGTTGTTTCTTTTAACTGATTCATACATCGCATTTTCATCTAAAGGAACAAGCGTACGCAAATCAATTATTTCAATTTGACCTGGAAAATGTTTTGCCGCTGATTTTGCCCAATACACACCACGCCCATATGTAATAATGCTCAAAGCACTTCCATTGTCTACATGTTGTTGTTCAGATTGTTGAACTGTTCTTGCTTTGCCCATCGGTAAGATATAATCTTCAGATGGCTCAATACTTTTGGCATTATCTGTTCCTTTTATTTTAGACCAATACAGTCCTTTGTGCTCAAGTATTACAACCGGATTTGGATCATAATATGCGGCCTTCATCAATCCTTTTAAATCTGCGCCATTGGATGGGTAAACTACTTTTATTCCTCTAATGTTAGTCAATACAGATTCTACACTAGATGAGTGATAAGGACCACCACTACCATACGCACCAATGGGTACTCGTATAATATTACTTACCGGCCATTTACCATTTGTTAAATAACAAGAGCGACTTACTTCTGTGAATAGTTGATTCAGTGCCGGCCAAATATAATCTGCAAATTGAATTTCTACGATTGGTTTACAACCAGCGGCAGACATACCAACAGTACTTCCAACGATAAAAGCTTCCTGAATAGGTGTATTAAACACACGTTCATCTCCAAATGTTTGAGCCAATGTTGCAGCTTCTCTAAAAACACCTCCCAATCTTCCGCCAACATCTTGTCCATACAATAAACTCTCCGGGTGTTTTTGCATAATTTCTTTTACTGCAAACAACGCACAGTCAACCATTAACTTTTCCTCGCCACCTTCCGGTTCTCTGGTTCCAACTTCTTCGGTAATTGGAGTGGGAGCAAAGGTATGTGTATATAAATCTTCCGGTTTAGGATCTTCAGATGCCAGTGCCTGGTCATAATCCCTGTCAACACTGAGTTTAGCCTTCTTTTCTATTTTTTGAAGGGTGCTTTCAGAAATACCTAAGTCTAATAATCGATTTCTATATTTTGGATATGGATCTCGTTTTGCCGCTTCTTCTAAATCATCTCGGTACCATTCCTTTCTTACACCAGATGTATGGTGATTTAACAATGGAACATGAGCATGAATCATAAAAGGTCTTCTGTCTGTTCTTATCAAGTCCATCACATCTCTTACCGTTGCGTATGATTGAAAAAAATCTGTACCATCAATCGTTCTGACTTCTAATCCTTTAAATCCGCGTGCATAATAACTCGCATCCATTGCACGGATTTCTCTTGCATGGGCTGATATGTCCCACTCATTATCTTGAACCAAATAGAGTATTGGTAACTTTTTTAGCACTGCCATTTGAAATGCTTCTGCAACTTCTCCTTCTGTAATAGACGCATCTCCTAATGAACAAACAACCACACCGGGTTCTTTGTCTTTATCTTGATTTATATTTTGGTTTTCTAAATATTGCAATCCCATGGCAATGCCGGTACTTGGTATGGCTTGCATGCCTGTAGCGCTACTCTGATGCGGAATTTTGGGCATATCATCTCTCCGCAAACTTGGGTGGCAGTAATATGTTCGACCTCCGGAAAAAGGGTCATCTCGTTTTGCCATCAATTGCAACATGAGTTCTTGGGGTTTTAATCCCATTCCCAATAAAATAGAATCATCTCTATAGTATGCCGACAAATAATCTTGAGGTAATAATTGTAATCCTAAAGCTAATTGAATGGCTTCATGTCCTCTGGAAGTTGCATGCACATATTTACTTGTAACTGCAGCATTGTTTTCATACTTTTCTGTCATACTCTTTGCTGTGCACATGAGTTCATATGCTTTAAGCAAAGTAGCTTCATCAATACTCAGTTTCGCTAAATCTTTTTTGGTACCTGAAATCATAAATTGAAATCTTTGTCTTATTTGTTTTTAAATGCGTTAATAGCATTTCTGGTAAAATCAGATAATACCAAATGCCCACTCATAACCGCTCGTTCTTCTAATAATGTATCCCAATCTTCAGTTCCATTCCACATAGCTTTTTTTAATAGTACCATTGCTTCAGGACTACTCTTTGAAAGTTTTTGGGCAAGCTCAAAAATAGCTTTGTCCATATCCTTTAGATCTGTAAACACTTCATTATATAACCCTTTGTGAAATGCCCATTCTGCAGACTGCCATGCTGTTGCATTAACAGCGAGCTGTGAAAATGCAGAAGTTCCAATTTTGCGTTCTACAGCCGGACCTACTACAAATGGTCCAATGCCGATTGCAAGTTCGCTCAGTTTCACTGCAGACTCAATGGAAGCAAATGCATAATCACATGCAGAAATTACTCCAACACCGCCACCAACTGCTTTTCCCTGTGCACGACCAATTACAAATTTTGGTACCGTGCGCATGGCATTTATAACTCTGGCAAAACCCATAAAAAATTCTTTGCCTTCCGTTTCATTTTCAATTGCAATTAATTCATCAAACGATGCGCCTGCGCAAAACGCTCTGTCTCCTTTGCTTTTTACAATAATTACTTTTGCATCATCATTTTTACCTGCTTCAGTAATTGCTTCAGCTAATTGTTTAAGTATTGTGCCAGGGAGTGAATTGCTTTTCGGATGGTAGAAAGTTATTCTGGCAATACCATCTTCTATCGCAACATTCACGCTGCCATTATCTATTGCTGTTTCGCTCATTTTGATTTTGATTTTTCTGTACTCTTAATATTGCTCTTTTCTTCTTCGGATTGCATAGCTGCTTCATCTTTGGCTACTAAAGTTAGAATGGTTGCTAGCGCTGCGGTTTCACCGGTTTCATCATATACATCCACTAAAAATTTCACAATTCCCCTTGGTACTTCACCTTCTCTAGGTTCTTGTTCAATTTTTTCCTTTACAGTTAATCTCACACCAATTGTTGCACCTACATAAACTGGTTTTAAGAATCTGCATTCTTCCAGTCCATAGTTTGCAAGTACCGGTCCTTTACCAGGGTCAACAAACAAACCTGCTGCTGCAGACAATATAAAGTAACCATGTGCTACACGCTTTTCAAATAATGTTCCTTCTAAAGAAGTTTCATCCATGTGTGCATAAAAGTTATCGCCACTAATATTTGCAAAGTTTACGATGTCCGTTTCTGTTACCGTTCTCTTGTGCGTGGTTAAGGTTTCGCCTATACTTAATTCATCAAAATATTTTCTGAAAGGATGTACTCTGTCTTCCGTTTGTTTTCCTCCATAAATATATTCTTCTGTAATGGCACTTAACATACTTGGGGTGCCTTGCAATGCAGTTCTCTGCATATAATGGAATACACCTCTTACACCACCCATTTCTTCGCCACCACCTGCACGTCCGGGTCCACCATGCACCAAGTGGGCTAGGGGAGAACCATGCCCGGTGCTTTCTTTGGCGCATTCTCTATTCATTAGGAGTAATCTGCCATGCCAAGGTGCGGCACCCATTACCATATCTTTTGCAAATACATTGTCATTTGTAAATACTGATCCAACCAGACTTCCTCTTCCTAATCTAGCAAGTTCTATTGCTTCTTCTGTATTTTTAAATGGCATAACCGTACTCACCGGTCCAAATGCTTCCACATTATGTGGTTCAGATTTTGTAAAAGGATCATCGCAATAAAGTAACAGCGAATGCATAAAGGCACCTTTGTCTTTATCCGCACCCAATACATCATAATCTTCATTTGCTCCATAAGCAACTTCACAACTTTGTAAAAGTTCCTGAACCTTTTCGTTTACTTCACTTACTTGAGTTTTACCGGCAAGTGGTCCCATTTTAACTCCTTCTACACTTGGGTCACCTAATGGAATACTGTCTAATCTTTTCTTCAGGGCATCAATTACAGGTTCAGTTAAATTTTCAGGCACCAACGTTCTGCGGATAGCAGTACATTTTTGTCCGGCTTTTACTGTCATTTCTCTGGCAACTTCTTTAATAAACAAATCAAACTCTGGGGTGCCTGGAGTTGAGTCAGGGCCTAACATAGAGAAGTTTAATGAATCTGCTTCCATGTTGAAGCGAACCGAATTATTGATAATGTTAGGATGTGATTTTAGTTTTTTTCCGGTTGAAGCCGAGCCGGTAAACGTAACTACATCCTGACAATCTACGTGATCTAAAATATCTCCTGCACTACCACAAATTAATTGTAAAGCACCGGGAGGTAAAATATTTGAATTGATAATTTCTTGTACCATCAATTCTGTTAAGTATGAAGTTACGGTTGCAGGTTTTACAATTGCTGGTACACCGGCAATAAAGTTCACTGCAATTTTTTCAAGCATTCCCCAACAAGGAAAGTTAAATGCATTGATATGCACTGCAGAACCTTCTAACGGGACATTGATATGATGACCAATAAAGTTTCC
>JABDLV010000209.1 GCA_013001815.1 Bacteroidia bacterium | reverse complement strand
AAATAAGATAAATTTTAATATAAAAAATATGTGTGCATGAGCAGTAATAGCATGAAAGCTGCATGCTATGCTGCAGGTGCATATTCATACAAGAACTTTAGCAGTTCATAAACAAGAAAAGCAGGCCATATCAATGCTTTTAAAAAACCGATGAGACCTGCCATAAACCCACTGGTACTTCCAACAAAATAAATGGCTGCACCAATTACTCCAAGAAAGTACATGAAACTGGTTCCACCATTATTCGAATAATTTTTTCCCATAGCTTTTTATTCGTATTAAAATTACGGTATTCCATTAATTAATAAAAAAAGCAAATAATATATATTAAGAATCAATCCTGTGGCCTCATAAGTTAAGGTATGCAGGAACGATGGATACGAGAATTGGAACTGGAGGCTTAATAAATAATATTTTAACATAAGTCATATTAAATCATGCCTAATTATTAATAATTTGAATAATATTGCATTCAATTATGAAAGCCAGACAAATAATCATCATTGCAGTTGCTGCAGTTATTTTATTAGGAGCTAAATTATTGTCAGATAAGTTAGCAGAACCTAAAGAAAAAGCTCCTCGCAAAACAACTTCATCAGTAACTACTGTTTTTACCGAGACTGTTAAAAATAATGCTGTTCCCGTTAAAATAGAATCAACCGGACTACTCGAAGCAGTTAACAGAATGGAATTATTCAGTGAAGTGCAAGGGTTGATGTTAGCTGATAATGGAAGATTTAAAGCAGGTAATACATTTTCAAAAGGACAGGTATTAATAAATGTAAGAGCAGATGAACAACGTGCAAGTGTAACTGCACAACGTAGTGCTTTTCAACGAACTATCTCTGCGGTACTTCCCGATCTAAAACTGGATTATACAGATGAGTTTAATACATGGCAAGCCTATTTACAGAATTTTAATGCCAGCAACACCTTGCCTGATCTGCCGGAGGTAAGCTCAGAAAAATTGAAATTATTTTTAACCGGAAGAAACATATACAGTGAGTACTTTGCCGTAAAGAATGCAGAGATTTTACTTTCAAAATACAGAATACTGGCACCCTATAACGGGGTGTTGGTTCAAGCAGCCGCTGATCCCGGAACAGTAATAAGACCGGGCCAGCCATTGGGTGTTTTTATTCAGCCCGGAACGTATGAGTTAGAGGTTTCAGTGAATGCAACAGCAATTAATGCATTAAAAACGGGACAAGCTGTTACCTTATATGTAGAAGGTAACGCAGATAAAAAATGGACCGGTAAAATTTCTAGAGTTAATAGTTCTATTGATCCTGAAAGCCAGATGAGCCAGGTTTTTGTGCGAGTGACATCAAAGGAGCTGAAAGACGGCATGTTTTTACAAGCAGAAATTCAAGGTAAGGCAATAGATAATGCATTTGAGTTACCGAGAGCTGTTTTGCTCAATGATAATAGGGTATATATCGTAAAGGACGATGTACTGATGATGCATGACATTCAAGCGATGCATTTCAGTGAAAAGACGGTTATTGTAAAAGGTCTGGAAGATGGTATGCAAGTAATCACAAAAATGCCTCCTTCTGCATTTAGCGGAATGCAAGTTGAAATCTATCAAGAAAAATAGGGGCAGTGAAAAAAATCATTACGCATTTTATTAAGTACCCGGTTGCAGTAAATGTAATTATTGTTGCCTTCTTTATTTTGGGTACTATGGGTATGTTCAGCATGCGTTCAAGTTTTTTTCCACTTCAAGATTCAAAGTTGGTAAACATTTCTGTGGTATATCCCGGAGCATCTCCCGAGGAAATGGAAGAAGGAGTGGTACTTAAAATTGAAAACAATTTGCGAGGATTGGTTGGTGTGGATCGCTTTACTTCAACCTCTTCAGAAAATGCCGCAACGATTATTGTAGAAGCAGAAAAAGGATATGACATTGATGTTTTGCTTGCCGATGTAAAAAATGCCGTAGATAAAGTTCCTTCCTTTCCTTCAGAAATGGAGCCACCGGTTGTAGCCAAGCAAGAAACACTCAACAATGCCATTACACTGGTAGTTACTTCAGGTAATGCCGATTTAAAAACATTAAAAAAAGCAACACGGCAAATAGAAACAGATTTGCGTGCCATTGATGGAATTTCGCAGGTTGATTTGGCCGGTTTTCCGGATGAGGAAATCAGTATTTCCATAAAAGAAGAAGTGCTGCGTTCTTATAATTTAAGTTTTCAGGAAGTAGCCCGCGCTGTATCCAGTTCAAATATTTTAGTAACAGGTGGTGCGGTAAAAACGCAAGAAGAAGATTACCTCATTCGTGTTAGTAATCGCTCCTATTATGCACTGGAGTTAGAAAAAATTGTGGTGAAGGCTTTGCCTAACGGAACGCAAATTACTCTGGGGCAAATTGCAGATGTAAAAGATACCTGGTCGGAAGTGCCTGACCGTTCTTATTTTAACGGACAACCTTCTATTTCAGTAAGCATTAATACAACCAATAGTGAGGACTTGGTAGAAGCTGCAAATAAAACCCTGGATTACGCAGAGAAATTCAATGAAGAAAGTGAGAATATAAAATTTGAAGTAACCAGCAATAGGAGTTTAATCATTATTCAGCGTACAGAATTATTATTAAAGAATGGAACACAGGGGATAATATTGGTACTGCTCTTTTTGTCTTTATTTCTCCGCCCACGTTTGGCATTTTGGGTTGCGTTCAGCTTACCTATTTCCTTTATGGGAATGTTTATGGCGGTTAACTTTTTAGATGTAACCATTAATGTGCTTTCCTTATTTGGTATGATAATCGTAATTGGTATTCTGGTTGATGATGGGATTGTAATTGCTGAAAATATTTTTCATCATTACGAAAAAGGAAAGAACAGAATACGTGCTGCAATTGATGGAACGATGGAAGTTGTTCCGGCTATTACATCAGCAATTTTAACAACTATGATTGCCTTCTCTACCTTTTTCTTTTTAGAAGGACGGGTAGGAGAATTCTTTGCGGAAGTTACCATTGTGGTCCTGCTTACCTTAGGAGTATCCTTATTTGAAGCGTTCGTAATTTTACCGTCACACATAGCACATTCAAAAGTGCTTACCTCTGAGCAAAAAACATATCGTTTCAATATCTGGGGCGATCGCATAATGAATTATATGCGTGAAAAGTGGTACATGCCATTGTTAAAACTCACATTGAATGCAAAACCCATTGCCCTGGCTATTTTTATAGGTTTTTTAATGATAACCATTGGTGCAATGAAAGGAGGTATTATTCGTGGTACATTTTTTCCTGTCATTGCCAGTGAAATTGTTAATGTAAATCTGAAAATGCCTCAGGGAACCAACCCTGCTAAAACGGATTCGCTCATTAGCATTGTAGAACAAAATGCCTGGAAGGTAAATGAAGAATTTACTGCTAAGCAAGAAGGGAATAAATCAGTTGTAAAGAATATTATAAAACGTTTGGGGCCGGGGACTGCCAATGCTTCTTTAACCATTAATTTATTACCCGGTGAAGAGCGAGATTTTGCTTCATCTGAAATTGCCAATGCACTGTTTGAGCTGAATGGCACTTTTCCTGGTGCAGAAAGTTTAGTGATAGATGGCGGTACCAGTTTTGGAGGGAAACCGGTATCGGTTTCATTATTGAGTTATAACATAGCTGAATTAAAAGCGGCTAAAAAAGAATTAAAATCCATATTGACTTCTAATCCTTTGTTGAGAGACATTGGAGATAATGATCCGGAAGGGATAAAAGAAATAAAACTGGTAATGAAAGACAAGGCCTATAGTTTGGGTCTTACATTAAATGACTTAATCGGCCAGGTGCGCAGTGGATTCAATGGTTTGCAAGTGCAACGTTTCCAAAGGGGTGAAGATGAAATCATTGTTTGGGTGAGATATGATCGGGAAGGACGTTCCTCTATCATGGACCTTGATGAAATGCGCATTCTAACTCCACGCGGACAACGAGTACCATTAAAAGAATTGGCAACGTATACCATAGAACGTGGAGAGATTTCCATCAGTCACCTGGACGGGAAACGCGAAATTAGAATAGATGCGGATTTAAAAGACCCGAAGGAAAGTGCTTCTGATATAGTGACTGAAATTAGAGAGGAGATAATGCCTGAGTTGATTGCAAAATATCCAAGTGTTAGTGCACTGTATGAAGGGCAAAACAGAGAAGCTTCAAAAACAACTGAATCAGCGGCTAAGGTATTTCCAATTGTATTACTGTTAATCTATATAGTGATTGCGTTTACCTTTCGTTCTTATAGTCAGCCTTTGTTGTTAATTATTTTGGTACCGTTTGCATTTATAGGAGTAGGATGGGGTCACTTCATACATGATTTTCCGGTAAACATTCTTTCGCTGCTGGGTATTATTGCACTTATAGGTATTGTAGTGAATGACGGACTGGTGCTGATATCAAAGTTCAATGGTTATTTGAAAGAAGGTCATCATTATGATGAAGCTCTTGTGATGGCGGGAAGGTCGAGATTCAGAGCCATTGTACTTACATCCATTACAACCATTGCCGGTTTATCTCCCCTAATATTTGAAACCAGTAGACAAGCGCAATTTTTAATTCCCATGGCAATTTCCATTGCTTACGGTATTGGAATTGCAACATTCTTAACTTTGGTTCTATTACCCATGCTCTTATCCATCAGTAACACCATAAAAGTGTACTTAAGTTGGTTGTGGACAGGATACAAACCTGAAAAAGAATCTGTAGAGCGCGCGATAAAAGAAATTAAATCTGAAGCCGATGCATTGGAAGAATAATGTTGTATGTATAGTATTATCCCTGCTGTGGATTGTGCCACTGCATGCGCAGGATGTGCTCTCGTTTGATGATGCACTCAAATTTACGTTGGAGCAAAATTACTCCATAAAAATGGCACGATTGGATGAGCAGGCAGCAAAGAATAATGCCAGTCGTGCAAACTCGGGTTATGTGCCGAATGTAAATGGCACTGGCGCATACAATTGGACCTTATACAAAGGAACCACTGAAGCTATTAGTGGAGACACTGATTTTGATGCAGCCTCATCTTATAATTACAATGCCGGTGTTAGTTTAAACTATACTTTGTTTGACGGACAAGGTAGGAAGTTTGATTATCTGCAATTGAAAGAGACGCATGCCTTGAGTCAGTTGCAGGTGCGGCAATTGATTGAAAATACCATTTTAGAGTTGAGTACTATTTATTATGATGTATTGAAATTGCAAGAAGCCGACTCCAGTTTACAGCAAGCACTGGAAATTTCTAAAGAACGATTGCAACGTGCAGAATATGCTTATGAATACGGACAGGCCAATCAGTTAGATATTTTAAATGCTAAAGTAGATTTAAATGTAGACAGCATAAACCTGGTAAATAATTTGCAAGTATTGGGCAATGCCAGACGAACCCTTAATTTGGTAATGGGAACAGAAATAGAAACGCTATACAACTTAGCAGATGAATTGGTTATTAATCAAAACATACAAGAAAATGATGTGGTCAGTGCGACACTGGCAAACAATGTAGAGATTGCTGCACTCAACAGTGATTTAAAAATCGCAGAGTTATCCATTGGTTCAGCTAAATCAAATTGGTTACCCGGCTTAGGGGTAAATGCCGGTTATAGTTACCGCGGAACCGATGACCCAAATGGAGCCTTTGTAACGGGTAGCAGCAGTTATGGGCCCAATGCCGGCCTTAGTTTGAACTGGAGTTTGTTTGATTTTCGGAATAAGACCCGAGTACAGAATGCAAAAATCGATTTGGAAAGCAAAAGAATTGAAGAAGAGTCTGTGAAACAAACGGTACGACTGAATGCATTGAATGCGTATGCGGTTTACACAAACGCATTATTTGTGATGCAAGCGCAGCAAGAAAATGTAAACACCGCACAAAATAATTTTGAGCGAAGCCAAGAAGCATTTAAGTTGGCCAGCATTACCTCTGTGGAGTTTAGGCAAGCCCAGGTAAATTTGTTGAATACCAAATTGCAATACAGTGAAGCAAAGTACAATGCCAAAAATGCCGAGTTAAATGTGCTTGCTCTGATGGGTGCTTTAATGAATAATTAATTTTCCTGGCATATCTTTTCTTACAAAGTGCATTCAAATCAAGACTAAATAAAATTCAAAAAAAATTCTTTCCTTTAATCCAATGAGCAAAGGAGCAATAGCCGGCAGTCATGTTAAAACCATTGAATCTGCTGAAGAAATTTTAAGAAATGGTGGCAATGCGTTTGATGCTGTTATATCGGCTTGTTTTACCATGTTTGCTACAGAGCCGTGCATGGTCTCTGCCGGAGCAGGCGGCTTTGCAATGGTTCACTCCGTTGACAAAGGAACACGAGTGCTAGATTTTTTCACGCAAACACCTCAAAAAAAAGATTTAAATAGAGCGTTAGATTTTCAGCCCTTGCCGGTTGATTTTGGTACAGAAACAGAAACGTTTTATATAGGTAAGGCAAGCATTGCAGTGCCGGGAGTAGTGGCAGGAATTTTTGAGTTGCATAAGCAGTACGGTTCTATGCCAATTAAAGAACTGGTCGTTCATGCTAAAGATATTTCCAAAGCAGGTGTAGTCATTGACCCATTTGGTGAAATTGATATGGCCTTATTGCAAGAAATACTAAGAGTAGATCCGGCAGTTCGGGATATCTTCTTTCACAATGATAAAATTAAAAAACAAGGAGACACTTTAGTTTATCCGCACCTGGCTGATTTTTTAGATTTTTTAGTAGACGAAGGGGACAGGGGATTTTATCAAGGAGAAATTGCACAGAAAATTTCAAAATCAATTTATGAGGGTGGCGGTTTTTTAACGCTTAATGATTTCGAATCATATAAAACATATTGGTCTGATCCTATGAGAATGCCTTACAGAAATAGAACACTCTGTTTGCCTAATGGTCCGTGTTTTGGAGGGGCCATTCTTGCTTTGCTAGATTATTATGGCTCAAAAGATTTGCCCCTTGTACAAGTGCTTAGAAAAGTAAAAGAGATTTATGAGCAAAATAAATTAGAAGAAACACTCAATGCCATTTTACCGGAATTGAACTATACAAGGCAAGGTTTTGGATTAGCAAGTAAAGGAACAACACATATTTCTATAGTGGATAAACAAGGAAATGCTGCGGCATTAACAATGAGCTTAGGAGAGGGTAGTGGATACTGGATTCCGGGAACAGATATGCAGTTAAATAATATGATGGGAGAAACGTTTTTATTACCTGATGGTCATCATTCATGGGCGCCAAACCAAAGGCTAAATTCAATGATGACACCGGTTCTGGTTTTAGATGCGAATAATAAAATAAATTATGTGGGTGGTTCCGGTGGGGCAGGTAGAATACCTTATGTTATTTTTCAAGTGTTAGAAGCGGTTTTTGAAAAAGGAATGTCTTTAGAAGATGCAACACATTATTCGCGCATGCATTGGCATGATGGTGTTTTGCAATTTGAAGAAGGTGCGGATTTAAGAGGATTCGATATGCAAGAAGAACACACGGAATGGAAAAAAGGATCTTTGTTTTTTGGAGGGGTTCATTCTGTGCTGCGAAATACTAATGATGAATTATTTGCTGAGGGTGATTCCAGAAGGTTTGGGCAGGGGAAGGTATTGGATTAGCATTCTTCAGTTTAATCCATTCTTTTCTTAAATGAAATTTTTATGATTTGAATAATTGCTTAAGCAGTGAATTAATGAAAGGCTTCCGACTAAAGGAGTTTATAATTTTTAATTCCTCTAGTAATGTTGTTTCCTCATCTAAAAACGCAAAAATCATTTTAATGTCGTTTTTCGTATACATTTGATTGAACAGCTTTTCTCCTATTTGATTTTTAGAATACAATACATCTAAAAAAAGTGAGTCGTAAAACTTAAACCGTTTGGTAAATAAATTTTGACTGGGGCTCTGCCCATTTTTTATGTTCTCAATAATTTTTTTGCTATTTCGTTCTGCATTTTTAAATGAGTAACCCGATGAGCCTTTTACCCATCCACCGGCTGTCCCAATTTTTGTAATGGTATCTGAATGTTCCCGGTGAAAAGGATAGTTGCTCATGGGAATAATTCCTTTTTCACTTTCCAAAATAGTGTATTCACCGGATTGAAGAATTTCTTCTATATATTTTTTAAGATATTCATCATATGTTTCTTCTGTTACTTGTTCGGGTGAAAAAAAAGTAAACTCTACCAATGCTTTGTTTTTGTTTTCCGGGAGTACATAAGTAAAACAAGTTGAATCGGGATACTTAAGTCTAAAGTCCATCATAACAAATGAATCAGGATTAAAAACATCTTTCTTGGTTTCAATTACCCAGCCTTTAAAATGTTGAAGCAAATGAATGTGCTCATCTTTACTATTGAAGAATGCCGATGAAATCATGCTATCGAAAACATGGGTTCCTTTAAAGGATTTTTCTGTTGTTTCAATGTGATTGGGTTCGCCTGCTTCTATTGCGGTTACTTCCGCCTTTACCCAATGTATGTTATTTGCGGCATGCAATTTCGATTTCGCTAGTGTATAGAAATCAATAGCGCGAATCATTTTATAGTTGTAGTCGCCTAAATCAAGTTCTGTTGTTTTTGTTTGGGTAATAAATTCAGATTTATTCCATGATTGATGCAAGATTCCATCCCATTTTCCTGTTCCCTTTTCCCAAAAGCACCAGGTTTTGTCATTGTTTTCTTTCGATTCCTTTTCTAGAATTAAAATCTGCTTCTCTGAAAAATAGGCATCATCTAAAAATGCCAGTGCCAGATGTAATCCGGCAGCACCTGCACCCACAATAACATAATCATAAATGGTAGTATCCATACAGGAAAATAAAGAAAATTAATTGTACCAGGTAAACATGCAAAGAAAAAACAAATTCGCCTTTTATTTTTGATTTATTATATATAAAGTGCAATAGAAGCCCGATTGCAAACCATGCAATATAATTTCTAACTGGAGCAATATTGTTTTCAAAATACCAGAAGTCTATGTTTGGAGCAGCTATTTCTAAAAAAACATCAAGAAATACCATTAAGGCAGAACCAACAGCTATCTTGATGAGGCTATTCCTAAAGAGTTTTTGAGCGATTGCAGCAGTGGTTAATGTTAATACCGCCCAATTAAGTCCAATGAGTAATGGTACACCAAAAATTTTGACTCCAAGATTTTCTCCGTAATAGTAAGAGCCGAATAAAAAATCATTATGTACGCCAATCCACTCTACCAGCATGCTCAAAAAAATAAATAGGAGTGCGATGTTAACTTTCTTAATTGAATTTATAGGAAAATTTAAAATTAGAAGAACTGCTATGATAATTAGATTTAAAGGGGTTTTAGTAATGAACCACTCCTTAAACCCCAGAGCAATGCCAATGAGTGCAGAAATGTGAAAAAGCCAAACAGTAAATACCGATATGTTATGCTTATGGTTTGCTATTTCTTTAAACTGCAACATGTTCTGCATCTTTTATTTGATCCATAGTAATTTTTGAAGAAAGTAGGCATAAGGGTATGCCACCACCGGGATGAACAGAGCCACCGCAAAAGTATAAGTTGTTAAACTGATTAGAAAAATTGGAATGACGCAAGAAGGCTGCAAACTTAGAATTGCTGGAAGTGCCATAGAGAGAACCTAAATGCGAACTGGTTTTCTTTTCAATTTCAATCGGGTCAATTGTGTTTTCACTTATAATGTATTCTTCTATGTTTGTTTGAAGGGCCTTGCTCAGTTTTTTTAAAACATCTGCTTTCAATTGTTTTTTTAATGCATTCCAGTCTTGCCCTGTGTTGTGCGGTGTGTTAACCATTACAAACCAGTTCTCGCAATTTTTTGGAGCATCATCTTTTTTTTCTTTGGATGTAATGTTGATATATACCGTTGGGTCATCATATATTTTATGCTGATGAAATATATATTCAAACTCTTTTTTATAATCAGAGGAAAAGAAAATATTGTGCAAGTCTAATTGCGGAAATGTTTTGTTTATTCCCCAGTAAAAAATAACTGCAGAGCTAGATCTCTCTTGGTTTAAGATTTTATGTGGTTGTTTAGCTTTGGGTAAAAGCTTTTTGTAGGTAGAGAATATGTCCATATTAGACATCACGATATCCGCTTCATAATTTCCTTTGCTTGTTTCTACTCCGCTCACACTGGTATTGCTATGATTTATTTTGGTAACGGCCTCATTAAAATGAAAGCTGATGCCCACATCTTTAGCAAGTTTGTATAGGCTTTGCGAAATAGCATGCATTCCTTCTTTTGGAAAAAAGGTTCCAAAATCCATTTCTAAATGTGGAATCATAGACATGATACCGGGAGTAGAATAGGGAGAGGAACCATTATACGTAGCATAGCGATTAAACAGCTGCACTAACTTTGGATTGCTAAAGGACTTTTGATTTACCTGGTTGAGGTTAGAATTGATATCGAGCTTGCTTGCTTTCAACAATGAACGGATGGTTTCTGCTGATGCATAGGTTTTCCATTTATGCAAAGATTGGTGAAGAAAAATGTTTGCGGTTAGATCATATTTTACTTTATTCTGGTCCAAGTATTTTTTAATCGTTTCCTCCTTTTCATTGAAAGTAATGGAAGCTTGTTTGGTAAATTCCTTTTGATTAGCAGGCACTGAAAATGTAATGCCATCATCCCAAAAATAATTGCAGATGGTTTCTTTTTTTATGTATTGAAAATATTCCTTTGGATTAATGTTATGCAATTGGAATAATTCATCTACCAAATGGGGCATGGTAAACAGGGAAGGACCAAAATCAAAACGAAAGCCATTATTAGTGAATGCATGCAATTTGCCACCGGCATATTCATTTGCCTCAAAAACTTTTACATCAAACCCTTTTTTATGAAGACGTAAGGCACCGGCTAATCCTGCAATACCTGACCCAATTACGATAGCAGAAGCCATTTTTAGAAATTAGATTAATATTCCATACAATATAACCACTTAGTCAGTTAATTGTTTAATTATTAATGGTGTAAATTGCCGGGGAGAAAGGGCTGGTGTAAGAAGTTTAGATAGTATAAGGAATTATGAGTCAACAAATAACAACATTTACCTTTTTTAGGTTTACCGGTTTTCGGAATAAGCTTTGGGCATTTAAAATGATGCAGTTTGCGCATTCCGATTTAGGCAAGGTAGAAGGCTTGAAATTTTATAAGCTATTGGGAAGTGGGAAGGGATTGGGATTTAATCCGCTGCCAGACTGGTCGGTTTATACTTTACTGCAAGTGTGGGACAACCAGGCTCAGGCAGATTTATTTTTTAAGAATAATGACTTATTTCATTCTTATCAAAAAAGCGCAACTGATATTTGGACTTTGTACACCAGAAATATTATCGCCAAGGGTAGTTGGACCGGTGCTAATCCGTTTGAAAAAAGTGATGCTCTGAATAAATCTAATTCCTTTATAGTAGTAATAACCAGAGCTACTATTAAAACGAACAAATTAATTGCATTTTGGCGATCTGTTCCTGCTTCGCATGCGCAATTACATGCGAATAAAGGATTAATATATACGAAAGGCATTGGTGAAGTGCCGCTTGTTCAAATGGCAACCTTTAGTTTATGGAAAGATGCAGAATCATTAAAGCAATTTGCGTATAAAAGCGCAGAGCATAAAGAAGCCATTGCTAAAACGCGTGCATTAAACTGGTTTAAAGAAGATTTATTTTCGCGATTTCAACCCTATCTATCTAAGGGGACTTGGAGTGGTATAAATCCGTTGCCGGATTTAGAATAAAGAATGCACTGATAATTGGTAAATGAATTACCGCCTAAGCGTTCTCAGAGTACTTCTTATTTACATCACAATACCAAAAGCCTTCACTAAATTTTTGCTTTGGCGAAATGCCATATTTTAACACGGCATAAACCATGTAAACCAGCATTACATTGCCTAAAGTGAACAGCGCAAAAAGAACCCGGAATGTAATCCCAAAATGAGGGCTAAGAGCATAAAAAAGAAGGAACAAACTAACCGTTATAACGGTATTTTGAATTGGCTTCATAAGTACTCAACAACAAAGCGAGATTATAGTTTTTATGCTTGAAAAATTTTATTCAACCATTTCGCGCATCCAATCTACTCTGCCGTTTATTACCGATCTAAAGCTTTTTAAGAATGGCTCAAATGAATTTGCTCCATGTACTTCTTCGTAGTGTGTTTTAAAATTGCTTTCCCTGTCTAGCCAGCCCCATTTATCAAATGGAAATAAAATCGCAGCATCCATTCCTGCTTTGGTATCGGCAAACTCGTTAAACACCACAACAAATCCTTCGGTTGGTCTTTTCTCAACATATACCTTTTTTACTTTGGCACATAGTTCTTTAAACGTTTCAAATTCTCCGCTTTTAACATCGTACATCCAAATGATGCGTTTCACATGTGCATCGTTATCAACTAAGTGAGAAAGTTCCCGGTCAAGCATCCAGTAAGTAGGTGCATCGGTATGTTCTACCATGGCAGTAACCTTTGCCCAATCATCATCATGTGCGCCTTTGGCCGGACGATTATCCATAGCGCCATAATTGGTTGGTCCCATAACCCATGAGTACTTAAATGCGCTCGGTCCGTTTAAATTGTAGAATAAGCGTGCATGGTACATTCCATCTTCGGGATGAAATTTTGCATTGTGTGCCTTCACTGCTGCTTCATATGCATCTTCCTGGCCTTGTTTCACAGTCATGTTAAACACTTCATACAAGCTGGGTTCTTTTTTATCTTGACTAAATGCAAAAAAAGGAAGCATTAATAAAATAATAATTAATTTTTTCATGGTTACTGTTTTAAGAGATTAAAAAAAATAAAAAATTTATATTAAAATTAAACATACACATCTTTTAGAGTAATTCAAATGATAATAAGATAAAAGAACTAATACGTTGAGTAATAAAGAGCTAGTAGTCTGAAGGCCATGGCATATAACCTACTCTATTAAATCGTTAAGCTTGTAAAAGATGTATAGCAGTAAGCAATAAGCCCGGCAATAATTGTTATTGTAATTATTTTGGTTTTTGATTCATGAATTGATTACCTTGGTCTGAATAGACATTTTTATTCTTTTAATTATTATTTCTAAAAAAACTCATTATGAAATTCCTAAAAAAAGCACCTTTGTTATTCGTATTGGCCGCACTGTTTTTTATAGCAGCGTGCCAGTCACCAACTGCAGACAACAAGTCTGCCGATGAAACCTCAAGCTCTCTTTATTCTGAAAATGAAATTCCAATTTCTACCGAATCAGAAGAAGCACTAAAACAAATAGTAGATGGATTGCATTTTCTTGATCAAGGAAATCGTTTACGAGCACGTAGCTATTTTGATAAAGCAATTGAATTGGATCCTGAGTGTGTGAGTGCACATTTATACAGGTCATACAGCAGCGTTTCCTGGAAAGAATGGAGTGAAAGGCGAGACAATGTTCTGGCAATGCGAGAAAAGGCCAATGAAGGAGAACAAATAATCATGGACATGATAGAAAACGGCAAGGTTGGTGATAATGATAAAGCATTGGAGCTGGCGAAAAGTTTGGTTGCTAAATATCCGAAGTCTGCAAGGGCAACAGAAATTTTGGCCGATGAATATGATGGGTTAAAAAATAGAGAAGAAGCGCGAACACAATGGGCAAAAGCAATAGACATGGACCCGGACTTTATTTTAGCAATTAAGAACCTTGGACAGTCTTATTTATTCGATTCGCCAAAAGATTTTAATAAAGCGGAAGAATACATGAACCTCTACGTTGAAAAAGCACCTGAAAGTTCAAGAGCACATATTGATTTAGGCGACTGTTACCGTGCACAAAATGATTTAGATAAAGCCCTTGCCAGTTACACCAAAGCATCAGTGCTTGACCCTAAAGATCCGGTAGCGCATTCTAAGGCAGGACATGCCAACAGTTTTTTAGGCAACTATGATGCAGCGAGACAAAACTTCCGGGATTCAAGAGCAGTGAGTGAGCACAATACCGGTTCCTATGAATTTGAAGCGTATACGTATTTGTATGAAGGAGAACATCAAAAAGCAATGGAATTTTTAATGGCTTCAGTTAAAGATATTGATGCCATGGACATACCGGATGGGCCTAAAACGCAAACTAAAATTGGCTTGGTTAGGGATGCTGCTATGATTGCCCGACACCAGGGTAATACCAAAGAAGTGAAAAACTTAGTGGGTATGTTTAAACCTTTATCAGAGCAAATGGCGAGTGACCTGGGTTCAGAAAATGCAACGCGAAACCAAAAAGCAAACAGGCAATATTGGGATGGAGTGGTAGCTGCCATGGAAGGAGACTTTGAAGGTGCTGCAGCTTTAGCAGATGGAATAAAGGAAACCATGAATTCTTCTACCGGTCCGTATAAATTAGATAGGCATCACCGATTAAACGGAATGCTTCATTACATACAAGAAGATTATACAAAGGCATTAGAACATGCAGTTCAACTAGACCCGGATGGTGTATATGATACATACTGGACAGCGAAGTGTTACGCAAAAACGGGAGATGAGGATAAGGCCATGGATTTATACAAAGAAATAGCACAGTATAATTTTAACTGGGTAGGGTATGCACTGGTAAGAGCTGAAGTGAATGAAACAATAAAAGGAGCAATTAATTTTTAAATAGTCAGATTGAGTAATAAGGGTCTGTAGGTTAAATGAACTGCAGGCCCTTTTTTTATGCGCTAATTGTTCCCTGCAATCAAAACTCTATAACTATATTCCCAACTTTTTTACCTTCTAATGCATAACTAAAAGCTTCTTTTGTTTGTTCAATCGAATAGGTTTTATCGATAAGCGGTGTAAAGCTACCATTGGCAAGCATGGGGTGAATAATACTTATGCTCTTTTTAATATCTAAAGGCAGCGGAAACTTTACTTTTTTGCCACCAAACAGAGGAGTAAGCAAAGAATAGTATATGTTTTGTCCATAGGGACCCAGTTCAGATGAAATATAAATACCTTTTGGAATCAATAGTTTTTTGCAAATTCCAAATGTACTTTTTCCTACAGCATCAAAAACGCAATGGTACTTTTCTGTATCTGCAGTAAAATCAGATGTCTGATAATCTAAAACTTTGTCTGCACCAAGAGCTTTTACTTTATCAATATGCGCAGTGCCACAAACAGCAGTTACATAAATACCTTGCGCTTTTAGCAATTGCACCATAGCAGAACCAATGGCACCTGTGGCACCATACACTAGCACCTTATTTCCTTTTTGCAGATTTACTTTGTTTAAAACATTGATGGCATAATGTGCCCCTTCCATGCTTGCCGTAGCTTGTACGTAGTTTATGTTGTCCGGTACTAGAG
>JABDLV010000196.1 GCA_013001815.1 Bacteroidia bacterium | reverse complement strand
GATTTTATGGTAGCGATAACTTGTTCTTCATTCCACGCATTCTCCTTTTTCACAGAATGTAAATAAGCCTTCATTTCACCAAACATCTTCTTATGGTCATGATACGGTTGTAACGATAAAATGCCTTTATAAGAATCCAGAGGAACAACACCGTATGTTTTCATCATACGTGCTACCGCATTGGTTTCTGAACCTTCACCAAAAAATGATTCGCCTCTGGTTTGTACATACCCTCTGGCCTTTTCTACATACTCCCAGTACACAGTATATAGCTCGCTTAGCGCAACCTTTTGCTTAGTATTTCTATAAATTTCTGACTCGTAAAATGATGTAGTAGAAAAGCACCAACAAGTGCCAGTTCTGCCTTGGCTTTCCGGTTCCTCTGTCCATACTTTGGTAAATTCATCTGCAGATTTAGGAACATCCATTCCTGTAAAATCCATTTTGAAATACGTTTTAGCTTTATCCTCTTCCGAATTGTAATCACCTAATGATTTCTTAATACCTCTGTAAAAGTCATTCTCAGAAGCTTTAAATGATGCTTTGTCTTTTTTCGTTTGTGCCATTCCAATACATACGAATGACATCATTAATGCAATTGCCAGTAATTTTTTCATGTGATTTAATTTAGATTATGCCTCACGAATTTACGAATTCGTTTTAAAAAATGACAGCACTTTTTTATTCTGAAAACCTAGATTGAGTAAAACTCCAAGCAAAACAAGCAACATACCCAATAGATTAACAATGGAATAAGATTCATTGAAAATAAGCAAGCTGTATATCAAGGCATATATAACTCCTAGGTATTTCAATACAGATATTTTTGCCAACTTCTCTCCCTGTAAGGATTTGGTCATAAGCACTTGAGCAATTTGCGTAAAGAGACCCAATGCCAGAATAAATAGCCAATCCACACCTGAAGGCATAACCCAGTTAAATGCGGAGTACACTCCGGTAATTGGCATTGCAACCAATGGAAAATAAAATACAACCACCAGCGCATCATCTGTATCTTTTACTTTGCGCACGCAATTGTATGCTAAACCGGAAAATATTGCAGAAGCTACTCCCAGCAAAATATAAAACCAGGCAATGTTTGTATCGAATCCTTTAATTAATACTGCACCTAAAAAAGAAACTATAAAGAAAATCCACTGTAGTGATTTTACTCTTTCACCAAGAATAAAGATTCCAAAAATGATGGTAAAAATTGGCGATAAATAAGATATAGAAACCGCACTTGCCAGTGGTAAGTTTTGCAAGGTGATAAAAAACAGTGTTAATGCTATCATCCCAAAAAAGCCTCTTAAGAACAACCACTTCTTGTTGTTGCCAAACATGGGAATATTATAAAACTTGAGTAGTATAATACTTAATACAAGAGAAATAAGAGAGCGAAAAAACACCAATTCGAAAGCTGGAATATGAGACAGAAATTTGACAGCCAAAGTCATCAACGAAAAAGTGAATCCGGCTAATATCATCTGTATAACTGGCTTTGAAAGCATTTAATTCCTTTATGATTCTGTGCTACAATTATTAACTTTGCGAAAGAAATCAATTTAAAATCGAATACCTAAAATTTACAACATGAGATTACTATTAATTTGTTTAAGCATGAGTTTTGTGCTTGCTGCTTGCAACAATCAAACAAAAGAATACTCTGAAACCGGAGAGAAAAAAGAAAATGCAAAAATATCGGCTGCCGGTGATGCATATAATGTAATGGCTGAAGAATCTACAGTAGATTGGATTGGCAAAAAAATTGGCAAAGAGCATGAAGGCAATATTAATATTAGCACAGGTGTTTTTTATGTGGATGGTCAAAAAATAACAGGTGGTGAATTTGTCTTAGACATGAATTCCATTGTGAACAATGATTTATCTGATGACGTGATGAATGCAAAATTAATTGGTCACTTAAAATCTGAAGTCTTTTTTGAGGTTATTACCTACCCTACAGCAAAATTTGAATTAATCGGTGCAAGCCCTATAACGGATGAGGATGACAATACTCACAAAGTAGAAGGAAATCTTACTATTAAAGATGTAACGAAAAGCATTTCATTTCCAGCGAGCATTCATATGGATGGAGGCAGTTTAACAGCTACAGCAGACATTGTTTTTAATCGTGCTGATTGGAATATTAGATACGGATCTGAATCTCACTTCCCTGACTTGGTTGCAGACCAAATCATTAGTAACAGTATAGAATTAGAATTAAGCATAATGGCTAAAAAGTAAAAAGGCCAATTGTATAGGCAACAAAAAAGGGTTTGTAAATTAATTACAAACCCTTTCTTTTTATTTTAAGATTACAATCCTTAGCGAGCAGAACTTAATTGAGTTCTAATTGTCATTACCACATCATCATCAATAAACTTGTCTCCTAATGAATCAAAGAATGATTTTGAACCATACTTCACATCAAATTTACTTCTATCAAATGTAAACTCTGCATAAACAAACATACTGTTTCGCTCCCACGAAATATTTGCAGGTATATTTAATGTGGCAGTCTTTCCCTTTA
>JABDLV010000172.1 GCA_013001815.1 Bacteroidia bacterium | reverse complement strand
AACCCGGACTAATGAAAGCAACAATTATTAAAAACTCAGACGGAAGCATTAACAGCTTAACCGGTGTAATGGCAGTAGTGGAAGAAGGTGGCGAAATTAATGTGGGTGATGAAATTAAAATTGAGTTCCCTGAGGAAACCCATGTACCACTAAGCATGGTGTAACAACATCTAAAACTTGTAAAATTTACTTCTTTTTATTATATTAATTCAATTATGGCAGGTTTTGGAAGTATGGCGGAAATGATTCGAAGCAACAAAGCAAATCAAAGCAAGTTGCGCAAGAGGGGTATGTTTGGAGAAAGGAAATCTTTTCATGACCTGCGCCAAGAAGCTGGGAATACAGAAAAAGGAACGTTTGAATACAACGAAGAAACAACCTCGAAAATAATTGAAAACCGAAAAAGAGCAAAGCATAAGAAAGAATCTAGTTTGATTAAAACCTATGTCAGCATGTTCCTTCTTTCTTTAGCACTACTAGCCTTTTTGTATTTTTTTGTGGTTTAAGATTATTCTTTCATAATATTCAAATAAAACAATTCACATGTCTTCACATTTCACTTATACCAATATAGCGAATCAACGAAAGTTGAAGTTTAAAGGTATGTTCATGAAACCGAAATCGTACAGTGATATTAAGAAGGAGTATGAAATAGCACTTGGCGGTCCTTTTGAATATAACGAGGCCACCGTTGCAGAAGTTTTTAATGCAAGAAGAGAAGTATTGCAAAACAGAAAAACGACTGCAATTAGAACATGGACAATCATATTTATCATTGTAGCATTAGGCGCTTTTATCGTATACAAGGCAATTGTGTAAATTACCTTGACCAAATTTTTCGCTATTGAATAAAATTTTAATTCTTGGAGGCACTCAATTCATTGGAAGAAACCTGGTTAATGTTTTGCAGTCAATAAGCAGTTATGACCTAACGCTGTTTAATCGCCAACAAACTGCATCCAATCTCTTTCCAAAACTTAATAAAATTAAGGGTGACAGAGAAACGGATGATATTAGACAAATTGAACAGCAAGCATGGGATTATGTTATCGATTTATCTTGCTACTACCCGGCTGCACTACAAAAAACATTATCAAGTTTAAAAATTCAACCAAAGAAGTACATCTTCATATCAACCTGTTCTGTTTACAATAATGAAAACAACAAAACAGAACTAAGAGATGAAAGTGCCGAGTTGTTGCCCTGCACAATTGAACAAGCGACAAACCGAGAGTCGTCAAGCTATGGAAACAGAAAAGCTGAATGCGAAAGAATATTGATTAAGTCGGGATTAAACTATACCATATTCAGACCTGCTCTGGTTTACGGTGCGTATGACAAAACTGATAGATTTTATTATTGGTTATATCAAGTTCGAAAAAGCCCTACCCTCTTGCTGCCAAACAAAGGAAACAGTAATTTTTCCATTACCTATGTACAAGATCTGGTAAATCTGATTATCGCCTCTTTAAATAACGACTCGTCAAACAATACTTACAATGCCATCAGCACACCTAAAACATCCATCAGCCAAATTGTAAATGCAGCTGCTGAATTGCTTGAGGTCAATATAAAAAGTGTAAAAGCTCACCCTGATTTCTTAGAAGAACAAAACATTGCACAATGGAAGGGTATTCCTCTTTGGCTGAACTGTGATTACTACACGTATAGTAATCAAAAAATTCAATCTGATTATAAAATTGCATTGACTAATTTTTCAGAAAGCATAAAACAAACCATAGTGCATTATAGCGACTTAAATTGGCCTACACCCGGGTTTGGAATAACAGATAACAAGAAAAACGAACTCATAGACAAGATTCTTGCTGAGCAAACGCACTAATTCCCTTTTCTTATATTTGCGCCACATTTAGAGCTAAATAAATTACCGTGATAGAAGTTGGACGATTTCATGATTTAAACATTCTTAGGGATACCAGTGTTGGTTTGTACTTAGGCGATGAAACAGGTGAAGAAGATGTGCTCCTACCAAATAAGTACTGTCCCGAAAAATTTGAAATTGGAGATCAAATTGAAGTGTTCGTGTATAGAGACAATGATGAACGCAAAATAGCCACCACCCTTGAACCCTATGTTTTAATGAATGAATTTTCATTGCTGAAAGTAAACGATGTTTCTGAAGTTGGTGCATTTTTAGATTGGGGATTAGAAAAAGATTTGCTTGTTCCGTTTAAAGAGCAAAAGCAAAAAATGGAAGTGGACAGGTGGTATATGGTTTATTTAGATATAGATGAACAAACCGACAGATTATACGGAAGTGCAAAGGTTGAAAAACGACTGCAGAATAAAGACCTTACCATAGAAGAAGGAGATGAAGTTGAAATAGTGGTTTATCAAAAAACAGAATTAGGCTTCACCGTTATAGTAAATAATTTACACCGCGGTTTGGTGTATAAAAACGAAGTATTTGAAGAACTGGAAATTGGTGATAAGCTGGATGCCTACGTAAAGAAGATTAGAGATGAAAATAAACTCGACATTTCTTTACAAGCCATTGGATATAAGAATTACAATGATCCCAATTGCGAATTGATTTATGAAGCCCTTCAAAAAAATAACGGTACGCTCACACTAACCGATAAAAGTTCGCCTGAGGATATTTACGAAGCCTTTAGAATTAGTAAAAAAGCATTTAAAAAAGCGATAGGTCAATTGTATAAGGAGCGAAAAATTACCATTGACAAGACTGAGATTAAAATTCAAAACAATCAAAATGCCTGATTGGTTAATAATCGTTATTACAGGTTTACTCGGCTTATTCGCACTGTATCAAAGTTTTATTGTTCAAAATACATTTGCCAAGTACATTTTATATGGGTTATTCATTTCGCTTGTACTGATTATGATACCAAATAGCACCAGTAAAATTACCGGTTTCATTTTTCAATTATTGATTTTCATATCATTCATATACTACGGCATCAAGCAAAAAGATTTTTCAATAAATAAACGATTACTCATTGTAATTCCAACATTTCTCATTTTTCTTTTAATGGTTTTCGCCATTCAACATTGGAAAGGCACAAATATAATGAGTGTCATGATGATAATACCAATTGTATGTTATGGTATTGTGCTATTGAAAAGAAATTCTGAATTCAAAAATGAATTTGGCATTATTACTATTATAAATTTCCATTCCGTGTACTTTTTTGTGCGTTTCATAATTCAATAATTCAATTAATACTACAATGTTGTATATTTAGCATAGATAAATACCTATGCCAAAAATACTGCTGCTTTCTATTCTGTTTTTTCTTTTCTCTACTTACTCTTTTTCACAAAGTGATGAATTTGTTATAGATGTTAGTAATGAATTAGTTCAACCCAAACATTACATCGTTAGCAAAACAAGCAATGCAATTACAATGGATGGCTTAGCAAATGAAACCGATTGGCAAAACGCCAAGTTTTCTGATTCCTTCATTGATATAGAAGGAATAAAAAAACCAAAGTACGACACCAAAATGAAAATGCTTTGGAATGAAGAGTATTTATATGTGTATGCCGAATTGGAAGAACCACATGTATGGGGAAATCTAAAACAAAGGGACACCATTATTTTTTACAATAATGATTTCGAAATTTTTCTTGATCCTTCAGGCGACACCCGAAATTATGGGGAAATAGAAATCAATGCACTGGGAACGGTTTGGGATTTATTGCTGGACAAACCCTACAGAGTTGGCGGCAAAGCAAACAACCATTGGAATTTAGATGATTTGCAATATGCCATTCATATTAATGGAACACTAAATGATCCATCTGATATTGATTCTTATTGGACCGTTGAAATGGCCATTCCATTAAAGGCGCTCATTGAATTAAGAAATAAACCA
Source organism: Bacteroidia bacterium (assembly GCA_013001815.1). GTDB lineage: Bacteria > Bacteroidota > Bacteroidia > AKYH767-A > OLB10 > JABDLV01. Next base: position 4,443 of record JABDLV010000172.1, on the reverse strand, counting down.
CGTACCATCCCTAAAGAAGGAGAACAATGGAAAGTGAATTTTTCAAGAGTGCACTGGGATCATGATGTAACAGATGGTGTTTATTCCAGAAAAATAGAAAACGGCAATTTTTTAAGAGAATACAACTGGGTTTTTTCCAACCAAGGCAAAATAAACATGCATGAACCAGAAAAATGGGCCACCCTTCAGTTTACACACCAAGCAACTGGAAGTAAAGTAGAATTCATAGAAGATGAAGATGCACTGGTTAAGCAAATTGCCTATGCGCTTTTTAGAAAAGCTCGCTTTGACAAAAAATCTGCATTAAAAGAATTTAAAGCAGGAGACAAGTTGGACATCAATGTAAAATATGGCATGAATGCATTTATGGAAAGCACATTCATAAAAACAAATTTTGGTTTTGAGTTTGTTTTGAACAGTGAGGAAAGCGGTAAAACATATATCATTAATGAAGAAGGAAATTTAAAAGTACTATGAAGTCATTAATCACCTTTTCTGTATTACTTCTATTGTTTGCATGCAATAGAACTACCGTAACAGTTACAGAATCAAATTCTTTTGTTTTTTCTACCTGGACACATGCTACAGATAAATACAATGAAGAAGAATGGCAGGAAAAATTTGATTTATATAAATCCCTTGGCATTTCAGATGTATTGGTTGGCGGCAGTGCAGAATTCTTAACTGAATTAATGCCACTCGCAAACAAAAACAATTTAAAAATACATGCATGGGTGTGGGTATTGAACAGACCCAATGACACCATTGCTAATAAACACCCCGAATGGTATGCCGTAAATCGAAATGGGAAAAATTCTTTGGAGTACAGAGCATATGTTGATTATTACCAGTGGCTAAGTCCCTTTCATCCGGAGGCGAGAGAATACATTAAGAATAATATTAAAAAATTAACTGCAGTTCCAGGCCTTGCTTCTATTCACTTAGATTATGTGCGTTATGTAGATGTAATTCTTGGGGCTGACTTGCAACCCAAATACGGTTTAGTTCAAGACCATGAAATGCCTGAATATGATTACGGCTATCATCCCATAGCAAGGGAAGGATTCAAAAAGATTTTCAATAAAGATCCTTTAGATTTTGAACACCCTGAATTGAGTACCGAGTGGAGACAGTACCGATTGAATGCCATTACTACTTTAGTAAACGAACTGGTTGAAATAGCTCATGAAAAAGATATTAAAATGACGGCTGCGGTTTTTCCATTTCCCGAAATGGCAAGACAAATGGTTCGACAAGCATGGAATGATTGGAATCTGGATGCCTCCTACCCTATGCTGTATCAAAATTTTTATCGGGAAAATGTAAATTGGATTGGCTTTGCTGCAGAACAGTGCGTAAATGATGTTGGCTTCCCAATACACGTTGGATTGTATAGTCCGGGATTGGAGAATGCGACAGATTTAGAACAGGCCATTCGTTTATCCAAAGAAAAAGGAGCAAAAGGCATTTCTATTTTTACTGCAGATGACTTAAGTGAAGAGCAAAAAGCGGTTTTTGTTAAATTGAATAAAGAGTTTAATCAATAAAATTGTTTTTCTTAGCACTACATGAATGCGGTCATTTATTATTTAGCGCTTCCCTTTATTTATGTAATTGCATACCTACCATTTAGTGTGCTTTACATGCTTTCAGATTTGCTGTACGTTCTGGTATACTTTGTTATCGGCTATAGGAAAGATGTCGTATTCACTAACCTAAGAAATTCATTTCCTGAAAAAACAGAAGACGAACTGGAGCAAATTGCCCGTAAGTTTTACAGCTACTTCTGCGATTTAATGCTGGAAACAGTAAAGACATTGACCATGTCTAAAAAAACGGCTAGAAAAAGAATGACCGTCACCAATGTAGAAGTGTTTGAGCGATATTATCAGCAAAAACAAAGTGTAATTATTGTTATGGGGCACTGGGGCAACTGGGAAATGGGAGGTGTGCGTTTTGCAGCAGAACCGATTCATCAGTTGTTTGTTATATACCATCCACTGGCGAATAAACATTTTAACAAATTGATTTACCGAATGCGAACTCGGTTGGGTAATGGTTTATATGCCATGCGCAACGTTACCCGAGGCATGGTAGAAAATAAAAATAAAATTACTGCTACGGCTTTTATTGCAGACCAAACCCCTTCACCAAAAAATTGCCACTGGACCACATTTTTAAATCAAGATACGCCTGTGTTTACCGGCACCGGAAAATATGCTAAGAAATTCAAGTATCCCGTTGTTTATGTCGGGGTAAAAAGAACCAAAAGAGGTTATTATGATGTAATAGTCGAAGATCTGATTCCAAATCCTGATAAGTACACAGAAATTGAAATTTTAGAGAAATTTACTAAGCGCTTAGAGCTTGATATTCAGCAAATACCCGAAATTTGGCTGTGGACACACAAGCGCTGGAAACATAAGAGACAAACATCTGAATGACTATATTTGCCTTATGCTTGAAGGCAAAGATTTAATACTCGCAACGAAGAAATACGCTGTAGATGAGCGGGCTAAAAGCTGGTTTCATGCCATTTCTACCATAATACTTCTGCTCCTGGCTTTCTATGGAGCATATCAGTCGTTTCACATAGCCATTAGAATTGCCAGCAGTATTTTGGCCGGCTTGCTCATTGTACGTTTGTTTGTTATCTACCATGATTATGCACATAATGCCATTTTAAAAGATTCCTTATTGGCCAGAATTATTTTTAGCATTTGGGGATTATACGTTTTGGCTCCTAAAAGTATTTGGAAGCGTTCGCATGATTATCATCACAAACACAATTCAAAACTATATTCCTCTAGCATAGGTTCATTTCCAATTGTAACAAAAGAGAAATTCTTAACCCTAAATAAAACAGAGCGCACAATTTATTTATTTGTACGGCATCCGCTCACCATTATTTTTGGTTATTTCACTGCATTCATTTACGGCATGTGCATTATGTCATTTGCAAACAGTCCATCCAAACACTGGGATTCACTGGTTGCACTTATTTTTCATTTTAGTATTGGTGCTATAGCATTCATGACTTTTGGTTGGCTGGGATTTTTATTAGGCTTCTTAATACCAAGCATGATTGGCAGTGGAATTGGTTCTTATCTGTTTTATGCACAACATAATTTTCCTACTGCAACTTTTGACGACAAAGAAGGCTGGACATATATTGGTGCTGCTCTTAAATCATCAAGCTTTATGAAAATGAGTGGCATTATGCATTGGTTTACTGCTAACATTGGCTACCATCACATACATCATGCAAATGCACGCATTCCTTTTTATCGCTTACCCGAAGTGTATGATGCATTTCCGGAGTTTCAACATCCCAAAACAACATCCTTATCACCTGTAGAAATTTTCAGATGCTTGCGCTTAAAAGTATGGGATCCGCAGCAAAACAAAATGATTGGCTTTAGTGAAATGAAATAAATATTAATAATTTAGGTTCAGCAATAATTCCAAATAGACAAAAACCAAAACCATAAATCATATGAATCCGATTGTAAAAAATATTTTAGCCGTTCTAGCCGGAATTATAGTAGGCATGGCAGTGAATATGGGAATTATAATGTTATTGAGTTTGATAATACCTCCACCTGATGGAGTGGATCCAAAAGATATGGAAAGCATTAGAGAAGCAATGTTAAGCAATAAGTATAGTATGTATCATTTTATATCTCCTTGGTTAGCCCATGCAGGCGGAACTTTTGTGGGTGCACTCGTAGCAGTAAAAATTGCAGCAAACAATCATTTATTATTTGCCTTAGTAATTGGAGCATTCTTTTTAGTTGGTGGTATTATGATGGTACAAGAATTGCCTTCACCACTTTGGTTCAATATAGTTGACATAGTTGGAGCTTACATACCCATGGCATATATTGGATATATAATTGGTGCACCAAAAAATAAAATATAAATGGAAACTGCTGAAAGAAAAACACACTGGGAAAACATTTATAGTACGAAAGAATTAAATGAAGTAAGTTGGTACCAGCCCAACCCGCATACATCTTTGCATTTTTTTGAGGATAACAATGTTCCATTCTCTGCAAACGTAATTGATATTGGCGGTGGAGACAGCTTTTTAACAGACAAGCTAATAGATATTGGCTATGAAAATGTGCACCTGTTGGATATTTCAGAAAAGGCAATTGAACGGTCTAAAAAACGATTAGGAGCCAATGCCGACAAAGTGAACTACATTCAATCGGATATTGTAGATTTTGAAACCGATGAACAGTTTGATGTGTGGCACGACCGTGCAGCCTTTCATTTTTTAACCAATGAAAAAGAAATTCAAGCTTATTTAGATAAAGTAAATCGCTTCATTAAGCCAAACGGATTAATGGTAATTGGTACGTTTTCGGAAGAAGGTCCGACTAAATGCAGTGGAATAGAAATATCTCAGTACTCTGAAATAAGCATGAATGCCATTTT
>JABDLV010000160.1 GCA_013001815.1 Bacteroidia bacterium | reverse complement strand
CCGACTTGTGGAGCACCAAACCCCCTTTACTCATTTGGATACAGGTTATTTTCATGAAATTAATTGGCATTAACGAATTAGCCGTTCGTTTGCCTTCTGCCTTTGCCGCATTCTTTACATGTGTAATTCTTTTAGTTTTTTCCCTTAAGTATGTAAAAAATTATTGGTTCGGGTTTATTGCTGTAATGGTTTTAATTACCTCACAAGGGTACATTGCAATGCATGCTACACGTACAGGTGATTACGATTCTCTATTAACATTCTTTACAACAGCCAGCGGACTATTGTTCTTTACTTATTGCGAAACAAAGAAAAATAAACATCTCTATTTGTTTTTTCTGGCTGTTACTTTATCTGTACTTACTAAAGGTATTGCAGGTTTGTTATTTATGCCGGCCATTGCTATATATTGTGTTATTCAGAAGCAATTTATTCCCTTAATCAAAAACAAACATTTCTACTTTGGCATACTTTCATTTCTAATTCCCGTGATAGGATACTACGTATTACGTGAATCCATAAACCCCGGGTATTTTGATGCAGTACAAAAAAATGAATTAGGTGGTAGATTCAGAGCGGTATTAGATAACCACACATACGATTTTTGGTATTATTATAAAAACATTGTTGGCTATAAGTTGAAAGCCTGGTTTCTTTTAATTCCTTGTGGCTTAGCCATTGGCCTGGCGCATAAGGATAAATTGATGAACAAAATTGCACTGTACTGTGCATTTATGAGTTTTACTTTTTTACTTGTTATTTCTGATTCACATGCCAAATTAGAGTGGTACGATGTTCCTGTCTTTCCCTATTTGGCCCTTTTAATAACTGTGTTCATTTACTTTGTTTTTAAATTTTTAGAGAACTCAAAATGGATTCAGGAATCGCTCAAGTTCAACATTGCTCCATATGTATTTCTACTGTTAATTTTTATTATGCCTTATAATGCCATCATTGAAAAAACATACAAACCTCAAGAAAGTACCCCGGGTAAGAAATTTTATGAAATTGGATACTATCTACAAGATGCAGTGGATGGTAAACATGATTTAAATGGCAAACATTTTTTAAACTTTGGATATAACGCCCACAATAATTTTTATTTGAATATTTTAAATGATAGAGGTGTAAACGTTAAAGTAAAAGATTATGAAAAGCTGGAAAAAGACGACATCGTAATATATCAACATGAACACATTGTATGGTATGTGGCAACAAACTATGTTTATGAGGAGTTGGAACGTATAGGAAATGTCTATACGTGTAAAATTATCAATCGCAAAGCAAACTAATTAATCTGAAACAATACATTGCCTTTTAACATTGTACTTATAGAACCTGAAATTCCGAATAACACCGGTAACATTGGAAGACTGTGCCTGGCAACAGATTCAGTATTGCATTTAGTTAAACCCTATGGTTTTACTTTAGATGACAGTAAACTGAGACGGGCTGGTTTAGATTATTGGAAACATATAAAACTCATAGAGTACAATTCAGCAGATGAGTTCTTTATAAAGAATCAAAATGAGAAGATGGCATTCTACTCAAGTCATGCTGAAAAAAAATATACATCTTTAGATTATGAAGACAATATGTTCTTAATTTTCGGGAAAGAGTCTATAGGCTTGTCAAAAGAATTGATTAAACAAAACGCGAATCATGTATATAAAATTCCAATGCACAGCACACACATTAGAAGCTTAAACATTGCTAATGCAGTAAGCATTGTAGTATACGAAGGACTAAGAAAATTAGATAATCAGTAAAATGAAACCGGTTTCTACTCTATTTGTTTTGTTCTTGTTTAGCATAGCGGTTTCTGCACAAAATTTTAGTAGCTCAACATCCGGCTTTCACTACCCAACTAATGTGCAATTAGAATTGGGCGGACACGGTGGTTTTTATTCCATAAATGCCGAACACTTTATATTTAATTCAGCTAATTATAAAACCGGTTTGCAAATTGGCTTTGCTTATTACCCTGAGAATACAGAAATAATAAATGTTTGGCTACCTGTTGGGGTAACTCAATTGTTTTCTTTAAACAGCAGTCATTTAGAAATTGGAATTGGACATATTTTAGGAGCCGACAAAACGGTAGATGGTCCAAGTACTGATCCTGAAATTGTATGGGAACGATATATAAACGGCAGAATTGGATATCGATATCAAAAAACCAATGGACAATTCTTACTGCGCGCTTCATTTATGCCCATTTATGATTATGCCACTAATGAAGATATTTTTCCCTGGGGCGCTATTTCGGTAGGTTATGCTTTTTAGTATGCTTGATGTTTTATTTACCTTAGTTAAAAGTCAGTTAATATAAGCTGACGCATACTGATCAGGAAAATGCATCGTTTTAGCTGAATGCATCAATCCAATTAACTACAAGTAAAAGATCAATTTCAAAAATTATGAAAAGCCTTTATCTCCTCACAGCATTACTTATTTTTACTTCAATTTCTGGCACTGAACAAAATGTATATCGAACTAATCAATAAAGTAGCAGTTTAAATCTTATGAAGGAACAAATAAGTGACAATCTAAATAATCCGAATGAGCTTGAGAAGCTATACAGAAACAATAAATCACTTTTTAAGACTGAATTTAACAAACTCTACCCTACTTTAGAAGACAAACCGGTTGCACAATTTTGGAATGAACGATTAAATTTTGATACGCCTTCTATTTCATGGGGAAAATCAGGAGAACTGGTTTTTGTAATTGTTGCTTCACTGCTTGCCGGCTTCCTGGCAAAGCTTCCGGATTTCATTGGAATTAATGAAGAATTCTATTACTCAAGAAATATTGCATTCATTATACTGCCCATTCTCATAGTATACTTTTCCTGGAAGAAGAAATTAAATCTGAGAAAAATAGGTTTGGCCTTAGGTTTATTAGTAGTTGCATTTATTTTCATTAATGCATTACCCAATCCAAAATCAAGCGACACCCTGATTCTTTCTTGTATTCACCTACCGTTATTCTTATGGTCTATATTAGGTTTTACTTTTACAGGAAACAACCTGCGGGATTCAGAAAACAGAATTGACTTTTTACGATATAACGGAGATGCCGTTGTAATGTCTACTTTAATATTAATTGCCGGAATAATTCTTACAGGATTAACAATGCTATTATTCTCTTTAATAGATGTAGACATTTATGAATTTTATTTTGAATACGTTGTCATATTCGGTATAGCAGCCACACCCATAGTTGCTACCTATGTTACGCAAACCAATCCACAATTGGTAAATAAAGTATCTCCTGTAATTGCAAAAATATTTAGTCCACTGGTATTAATAACACTAGTATTTTACTTGATTGCTATTATTTACACAGGCAAAGATCCATTTAATGACAGGGACTTTTTAATTGCATTTAATTTCTTACTCATTGGTGTAATGGCAATTGTTGTTTTTTCTATTGCAGAAACTTCTAAAGAAACAAAGCGAAATGCATCATTAGTTATTTTATTTCTCCTTTCTCTTGTTACCATTGTTATAAACGGCATTGCATTATCCGCCATAGTATTCAGAATATCTGAATGGGGCATAACGCCAAATAGAATTGCAGTTCTTGGGGGAAATATTTTAATATTAGCCAATCTTCTTCTTGTTTCCTTTTTACTTTTCAAAACAAGCTTTAGAAATGGAAGTGTGGCTGAAGTAAATGGAGCAATTGCCAAGTACCTGCCTATTTACAGCATATGGACAATTATTGTAACGTTTTTGTTTCCATTTATCTTTATGTTCAAATAATAGGACCAAATTGCAACCTTAAGTTCAAAATTTCCATCTAAAGTGTAAATAAGCCATTCAAAATTTTTGTAATTTAAATGTCATATTTAAAGATTCAATTGCCTATACATTAATTTATTACGAATTTTATTTGAATTTAATATTGCTATTGTTTTAACCCTGCCTAAAACAATATTAAAACAATACACATATGAAATTAATAACATTACTCTCCTGTTTTTTTATTTTATTTTCCTTTCAAACAACCAAAGCTTCCCACGGCATGGGTGGCGAAATTACATGGCGTTGCTTGCCAAACGGACAGTTTGTATTTACAATGAACTTCTATCGAGATTGCCAAGGAATATCATGTCCGGGTGGCCCATTAAATTTAATAGTTAGCAATCATCCAACCGTTACTTCAATTCAATTAACATCTTCTTATAATGAAGATTTAACTCCACAAGGTTGTGGATCTTGCGCAAACCCGGGACCGGGTTCAGTACAAAAATGTGTGTATGAATCTGCACCTTTAACGCTTGCCGGTACTCCACCGGATAGCGGTTGGGTTTTTGACTGGTATTCCTGCTGTAGGTCAACCTCACTTGGCAATATAATGAATC
>JABDLV010000138.1 GCA_013001815.1 Bacteroidia bacterium | reverse complement strand
CATATGCGTTTTATGGAATTTTAAGTGGAGTAGGAAGTGTATTGGCTTTAAGGATTGACACTTTTATGTTGGCTAGCTTAGTTAGTTTAGAAATTACAGGAATATATTCTATTGCAATATTTATTTCCGGAGTGATTGCTATTCCTTACATCGCAATGTCAAATATTAGTTCTGCATTAATTTCAAAAGCCTGGGCAGAAAATGATATTAATACTATTGACCAGATTTATAAGAAAAGCTCTTTGGTGCTTTTAATAGCAGGCTGTTTTATTTTTCTTTTAATCTGGGTTAGTCTTGATGACTTTTTTGCCATAATGCCAAATGGAGAAAAGTATATTAGTGGTAAAAATATTGTATTAATATTAGGTGTAGCTAAGCTGATAGACGTTACAGCTAGTTTAAATGATCACATTATTAATTATTCAAAATATTTTAAGTTTGGATTTGTTGCCATTATGATATTGGCTGTATTGAACTTGGTAAATAACATAATACTTATACCCCAATTTCAAATGTTAGGCGCAGCTTATGCAACATTAATTTCGATTACGTTATTCAATCTTTTTAAATTGATTTTTATTAAAGTTAAAGTGAATATACAGCCTCTAAGTATTAAAACAGTTTACGTAATACTCATAGCCCTTCTAAGTTATCTTGTTTTATTTTTTAGTCCGGATTTACAAAATCCATTTTTTAATATTCTAGTTAATGGATTTTTATTAACTGTGGTGTTTTTGGGCCCAGTTATTTATTTAAAAATCTCAGAAGATTTTAATGATGTAATAGTAAAAATGCTGAACAGGATTAAATCAGTATTTTAAAAAGCTCTATTAACACCAACTATCCATCTAAACTGAACATAATCCGGACTTTCGGCAGGTGTTCTGTTCAGCACAAGTGGCATATCAAATCTAATGGTTAAAGGCTTGGCAGTTTCAAATGGACCGAATTTTTTAATAGTTAACGCACTTCCTATTCCTGCATCTGTTCTAATTTCTCCCATTTCAAAACTTTCTGTTATGAGGTTTGTAGAGATGAATCCTCCATCAAAGAATAAATAGGTATCAAGTTTAAGCCAATCTTTAGTAATACGTGGCTTTAAGTTAAACAAGTTTGCAAAATCAATTTCGGCATTAAAGCTAGCACCAGATAAACCTTTATAAGTAAAGGTTTGAGAGCCATCAATATCTTCAGGAGCTAAGTACCCGGAATACCCTCTTAGGTTTAGGCCTCCTCCATGGTGAAAATGATTAACATCATCACCAAAACCTAACCAGTCTGTAGGTACTAAACCAATTGAGCGAACATATTTGTTGTCCATCATTTCTTCAGGATTAGCTCCTGCTAAAAACAATGCAGATTCTCTTGGCATGTTTACTCCAGTGCCCAGAACACCAAATAGCCTTGTAGACACTTTAAATTTACCAAGTGTTTTCCTATTGATTAAATCTGAACCGACCTGAGTAAAATTATAATCGCTTGTAGTAACACTGGTTTTAATAAAAGAATTATTGGTAAACATTCCTTTATAGTACTTTTTCGTGAAATCAAATCCAACATGCAGCGTATTGTTAACCCGTGATGACAACCATTCATCGGGATATAACAAGTAGTCCAGGTCACTGGTATTGTTTCTTACCATTGACTTGAACATGGTATAAGCAACTACATTTTTATTTTTGCTGGTCCAATCAAACTTTAAGCTACCTGCAGTAAGACCATCAAGGTGCTGTCCCATAATGTGCATGCCAGAATTTTTAAACAGCCAGTTCATCGGGGTAGAGTAGGTCGCTCTAAAAGAAAAATTGTCGTATAGATTAGGGTCAACAGTTTGTTCAAGGCCTCCTTGTGCCATACCTGTATTTATCCAAGCATCAATAACCACTTTATGCCTATGTTGCATATAGTCACCTTCCAAATGAAAGCCGGTTTTTAATCCATCATATTCATTCCACCAAATGTCTGGTCTTAGTTTTAGATCATAGGCTTCCCATCTGGGTTGCGTTTTTATTCCGGCATCTAAGGTTAATGAAAAAGGAATGGATTTAGAATTGTTCAATTGGTTAACATCTGCTAATCTATATGTGGTGTCAATTTGAACAGATTTAATTCCATCAGGAGAATTAATTACAGCAGTATACGTTTCATTCAATTTATCCCAGCCCTTCCAGGCAGGAAGTACTTTTGCATTTGTGTTTTTTACAAAATATGTATTTGGTACGTGATAATCTCTGCGTTTTCCATCATTGTTTATTACTGTAAAATCAATTGGCATTTGCATTCGTCCCATTCTTTTAAATGTAATCTCATAATTATCTGAACCTTTAATTTTGTTAACGCTTTTAATTTTATAATCTATTTGTTTATCGGTTTCTAACCACTGATCGAAAAACCAGTTCAGGTCTACATGAGTATATTCTATAAATGCCTTTTTAAAATCTTCAGGATAAGGGTGTGCAATTTTCCATTTCTTAACATAATGTCGCATTGCTTTATTGAATAGTTCTTCACCTAAAACATATTCAAGATTATAAAGCATGGATGCCCCTTTTCTATACACTTGACCGTAAGGTCCACGGTGAGCAAGGTTTTCGCCAAACTCGTGAGAGTGTGTTTCTAGCTGTCCGTCTTTTTCATCATGTGCAAAGGTTATATAATTTATAAGTGCGCGTTCATATCGAGGCTCCAATAATCTTGTGTATTTCATTTTATGATTATTTGTAAAAGCTTTTGGTGGACCATACTTTCCATCAATATGTGTTAAGGCTTTGGCTGTTAAATATTGTGTAAACCCCTCATCCATATATGCACGGTAGGCTTCATTGGTGCCTAACATGCCATAAAACCACATATGTCCAATTTCGTGTGCTAATAATCCACGGTATCCCGGGTCGGTGCCTCCATCTAAAGTCATCATATTATATTCCATTCCACTTCGTGCATCGGCCACAATTATTTTGGGCCATTCATATTTTTCAAAGTTGCTTTCATAAAAATCAATGCACTTTGCTGCATAGTCAGATGCATTTTGCCATTTTGCTGCAACTTGCTCCTGGGCCAAGGCAATACATTCGGTTCCATTTTTAGAGTAGGTGTACTGAATTCTGTAATGAGGATCTGCGGTGAAACCAAAGTCATGAATATTTTCTGCATAAAAATGCCAGGTTTTTTTGGTTCCATTATTTGAAATGATTGTACTTGGTGGAGAGTTCAGTGGCTTATCCTTAAAATTTTGAATGTCTAATTTCTTCCTTAATGATTCAGGCAAAACCTTATCTCTATTTAGAATGGTGCCCGTACCTTCAACAATAAAATGATTAGGGAAAGTTAATTTTACATCAAAGGTTCCAAAATCGCCATAAAATTCTTTTCCTAAGTGTTGATCAGTGTGCCAGCCAAACTTGCGGTCATACACACACATACGAGGATACCAGTGTACGCCATTGTAGTGTTTTTGTCCAAAAGTTGAATAAACATCCATTCTTCTTCTCATGCTTCCCTTGTCAAAGTAAGTCTTAAAATCAATCTCAATTTTTACATTTTGGTTAGGAGGTAATGGACTGTTTAGTTTTACGATAAAAATCGAGTTATCATGAATTGTGTCTGGGGTATAGAATTTGTTTTTAGATGAATTATTCGAAACTTTTATTTTGCTTATTGTTGTGCCAAGTTTTTGTCGCTCATATTTACCGAACCACTGTGGTTCATTATTTGCATTTTTAAATTTGTCATAGTATGAGCCGGGTTGAAACGCATTTTGGTACAGATGAAAATACAGCACAAATAAAGTATCAGGAGAATTGTTGTAATAATCTAGTTGCTGAGTAGCATCAATAATATCTGTTTCTGAATTTATTTCTGCATCAATTTTATAATGAACGTCTTGTTGCCAGTACCCCGCAAATGGCATTTTGTTTTTCCAATACAATGGATTTTGCTGACTTTGATAGGTATTTGGTAATTTGTTTGGATTATAGTTTTGACCCTTTGTTTCGGTATAAAACGTACAGGTCAAAACAATTATCAAAATGCTCGCTATGAATTTCATTTACAGTAAAATTTAGGATGGTAATTCAATTTATTCAGATTCAATTTCATACAAAACGGATGGTTTATACGTAAAGCTGCCGTAATTTACGAACAAATGATAATCTAATGCCCTCTATATATGTGCAAGATTTGTTTGAATTTACCTCAAATTCATTGGCTAATAGTTAAGGCCATTTTTGGTTGCTTATCACTATCTTGTAATTTGCTGAAAAACAATACTTTAAATTCAATTTGAATGGTAGTTTTTCAGACAATCTAATTTCTATCACAAAACCGTTCATTCTTACAAGTAAGATTAGCTCAAATAGCACATCAACTTTTAGGTCGATTTCCGGTATATCTAGAGTATTAATTAGGTGTAAACCAAGAGCTAATCAATTCAATATTTTATCAATAAACCCAAGTGTTAGGCGTTAAAAAAATCTTTTTTCTTGCACTGATAACAGTTGTATTTCAATTTACAAATGGAGCATTGCTTTACGGGCAATCTTCATTAGATTTTTCTGTTGATGTTCCAACTGGTTGTAGTCCATTGGTTGTTTCTTTTTTAACTGATTCAACACTGTACCATTCTCATGTTTGGAATTTTGGTGACGGAAGTTCATCAACCCTGAGTAATCCTCAGCACATTTATTCTAATGGAGGAAGCTATACTGTTAGTTTAATAGCGGTGCACAACAATGGAAGTATAGATACAATTGTAAAACCAAACTTAATTACGATTAACAATAGCCCACTTGCTGATTATAGCATTTCAACTAATATAGCTTGTGAAAAAGATGATGAAGTTGAATTTACAAATTTGTCATCAAATTTTGTTTCATCCTACTGGGACTTTGGTGATGGCACGGGTTCAGTGCTTGAGAATCCCGTTCACACCTTTGGTACACATGGCAGCTATACCATATCATTGATTGTTTATGATACCAATGGATGCTTTGATTCTAAAGAAATAACTAATGGTGTTCAGGTAAATCCCAAGCCCTCAGGATTAATTTCATCCAGTACGTTAAGTACTTGTGATAAAAATGAAATAATAAACTTTTCGTTTTCAAATATTGCCGTAAGCCAATATAGTTGGAGTTTTGGAGATGGTTCTGTTTCAAATTTAGCTTCACCATTCCATAGTTACGGGCAAGAAGGCACCTTTAATGTAGAATTAATAACTGAAAATTCTTTTGGATGTACTGATACGAATCAATTGGCTGCTGGAATATCGATACTTTTTAATCCTGTGCCAGAAATGAACTTAAGCGATTCAATATTTTGTTTACCTGCAAGTATTGGATTATCAACAAATGCCTCTAACGTTGCCAATCATACGTGGTCTGCATCTAATGGATTTACATCTCAAGCATTTTCAACCACATTAAGTACATCATTGGTAGATACTATTGGAATTAATTTAAATGTTGAATATTCAAATGGTTGCATAAACTCAAATAATAAAACGGTTGTTACCTTACCAACACCAGCTCCAAGTTACGGTATGCTTAATAGTTCGGGATGTGCTCCTTTAGATGTTCAGTTGGTAAATAATACTGTTGGCAATTATACTTGGTTATGGGATTTCAAGGATAGCACTTATTCAAGTTTAAATAATCCCATACATACGTATAACGAAGCGGGAACGTATATTCCCATATTAACCGCCACAAATTCATACGGATGCTCAGCCAGTTGGGCAACACCTAGTTTTATTCGGGTAAATAAACCAAGCGCAAATTTCATAAGTAGTGTAATTGGTGGCTGTAAGCCATTGGAAGTAGAATTTATTTGCATGTCTACTGGAATTACCCAATGCCAGTGGAATTTTGGTGACGGAAATACCTCATTGGATATTAATCCTGTACATGTTTACAGTCAGATAGGCAGCTATAACGTAATGCTAATCGTAACTGATATATATGGTTGTACCGATACATTAACAAAACCTGATTATATATCTGTAGGTATTAAAGATGTACAGATTAATAGTCAAACTATCAATGGATGTGTACCATTTAATGTGCAGTTTGCTTCTCAAAATTTAACTGGAACACATTTATGGGATTTTGGAGATGGAACAACTTCAACCAATTCAAGCCCTTCTCATACTTTTAATCAATCCGGAGTTTATACTGTGTCATATAGCTTTTCATCTAATAGTACAAGTGAATGCAGCCAAACCATTTCAGAATATGCAACTTATATAATTGGAGGAGGGGTGCCTAATTATTCTGTTGTGCAAAGTGTATGTCCACCTTATACTGCATCATTTACTGATTCATCAATAAATGCAATCGGTTGGTATTGGGATTTTGGAGATGGTAATTATAGTACAGCTCAGCACCCAACACATGTTTATACAAACCCTGGAAATTATAATGTGTCATTAACTATAACTAGTGCAGATGGTTGTACGAGAACAATTACCAAAAACTATGTTGTTAGTTTTGAGCCATTGCTTGCCTCTCCTGACGCAATGCAATTAAATACCACTATTCCAACAAATGTACAATTCACAGCTAATTCAACCGGAGCTACTGGTTGGTTATGGGATTTTGGAGATGGTAATTCTTCAACCTTGCAAAATCCATTGCATACCTACACTGTACCAGGACCATATAGTCTGGCATTGACCATTTCTAATGATACCTGCAGTCGCACTTTAAATTATCCAAATATTACTCTTGGTGGCGGAACAGATCCTTTACCGGGTGATAGTATAATATATTCACAAAGTGAATCATTTTCCGGATGCGTGCCTTATACTGTTGAGTTTAATAGCCCGGTAAAAAATGCAGTCTCATATTTATGGCTTTTTGGTAATGGTGATAGTAGTGCACTTGCCAACCCTACATATGTGTATCAAATCCCGGGAATATTTGATGTAACGTTAATCACACAAGACACTGTTGGAAATTATGATACTCTAGTAAATCCTAATGCAGTAAACTTGTACACTCTCAGTGCTAAATTTAATACAACTAATTTTATTTATTGCAGCAATGATTCGGTTGTGGTGTTAGCTCAAGATAGCACTGCAAACAACTATGAATGGAATTTTGGACAAGGAACAGTTGCTTATGGAAATACTGCGAATCATGTGTACAATCAAACTGATGATTATTTTATTTCACTTCGGGTATCAGATTCGTTAGGATGTGAAGTGTTTTCAAATCAATTATATTCAAGTGGAATACAAATAGAAATTAATTCTAATAAATTGAATGCGTGTACAAGTGATAGTATTGCATTCACTTCTAATTATTATCCTGCTTTAGATTATTTATGGGATTTTGGAGATGGGAATACATCATCAGAAATAAATCCGTTTCATGCATATGAGAATGGTGGAACATACATCGTCACGTTAACTTTAGAAGATAGCTTAGGTTGTCAATTTCCTGTAGCAGAAAATATTGAAATTAATATACACGAGCCAATTGCCGATTTTGTGATTAACCCTATGACAGGTAGTTGCGAATATTTTAAGTATGAGTTTCTCAATAATTCACAAAACGAAGTAACATGGCATTGGGATTTCGGAGATGGAGGTACGTCTAACTTAGAAAATCCAAAACATATATATAGCTCTTTGGGGAGTTTTGATATTACTTTAACTGTTACAAAATTCAATTGTATTTCTACGTATACAGATACGACATCAGTTGTTAATAATGAATTAATTGCAGATTTCAATTATTTGTATGATGATAAGTGTAAGCCAGTCGAAGTACAGTTTCTTAATCTTTCTCAGAACGCTATCATTTATGAGTGGCAGTTTGGTGATGGTACATCTTCAGTTTTGAATGAGCCTGTGCATACATACAACGAGATACTTTCGGATTCAATTTATTTAACCGTTAAGGATGGAAAGGGTTGTGGTAAGACTGTAGCTAAACCTATAATTGAGTTAATGGAGAATTCGTTTACGGTTGATAATACTTCAGGGTGTGCTCCTTTAACTGTTCAATTCACAAATACATCTATTGGGTTTGATTCTATTACATGGGTTGTGAATGATTCAATAGTGGCAGATTCTAATCTAACAAATATGCTATTTGAGGATGAAGGTTACTATGATGTAAGCTTGTTGCTTCATTCTGTCAATGGCTGCACTGACACATTAAGAAAAGATTCATTGATTTATGTTTCAAATCCGGAAGTCAATTATATTATTGATGACACTGCAATTTGTAAGCCCGGCATAGTTAATTTTACCAATTTAAGTAGTAATGTAGATTTTTATCATTGGAATTTTGGGGATGGTGCAAATTCGGTAGGAGAAAATCCGATTCACATTTATAACAAAAATGGAAACTATTTTACTTCATTAATCGGAAGAAGTGATTTAGGTTGCTCAGATACAATTAGTTTGGATGTCCCAATTGATGTTCAAGGTCCGGATGCTTACTTTAGTTTAGCATCTGTAAGTGTTTGTCAGCCCAAAACAGTTTGGTTTAATGATTCGTCTTCGCAAGCATCTTTTTGGTTTTGGGATTTTGGTGATGGTCATACTTCAACTCAAGCCCAACCAGTTCATCGTTATGCAGAGCCGGGTAATTACAATGTTTCATTAATAGTTAGCGATTCAATAGGTTGTACTTCCTTGTATGAGTACCCGAATGGAGTGAATATTGTTGATTATACGGCTATCAATGTCAATTTAGATAAAACGGAAGGATGTGCTCCATTGGAAATAAATCTAACAATTCCACAGAATTATTCTGATAGTATATACATTGATTTTGGTGATGGAGGTATTGGATCTAAAAGTACGAGTAAGCACACTTATCTGTTAGCGGGTGACTATCAAATAAAGTATATAAGAATAAACGAGTGGGGATGTATTGATACAAGTTATTCAGATAGCATTCATGTAGTGCCTGTGCCTTCGGCAAAATTTAAAGTGGACAATGGAATTGGATGTGTTCCGATTGAAGTTGAAATTACAGATTTGAGTTATGATTTATCCGGTGCAACTTATTTGTGGAATTTAGGAACCCATAGCTCTTCAATTGATTCAAATTTCAATGTAAATTATAATATACCAGGTTCACATTCCATTTCATTAATTGTAACGAATGAGAGTCTTTGTTCGGATACCTTTATGCTTCATAATATAATTCAGGGGTTTGATAATACAATGCCAATGGAGGTTGAAGTAAATTTTGTTTCTGTGGTAGACCAAAATGAAACAGAAATACAGTGGGAGGAAAGTATTGATCCAAATGTTGATTATTATAATTTGTTCAAGCTTAATATTAAAAGTGGATTGTATGAATTAATTAGCAATAGTAAGAATGGAATAAAACCAATAGGAGGCAAGTACAATTATTTTGATGATAATTTGAATACTTCCAAATACAAGTATAATTATAAAGTGCAAGCAGTTAATTATTGCAAGAATAAAATGATAATTGGAGATATTGATTTGCACAACAGTATTTTATTAAAAGTTGATAGCATTAGCATGGGTGGTATTCAGCTTAGTTGGAACAACTATTTACAATGCGACATATCTGGGTACGAAATTTACCGTGCAAATTTATCAAACAGATTATTTCGGCTAATAGGCACTGTTGACGATTCACAAACTGATTATTTAGATGCAGATTTTAATTGTCCGCAGCCTTTTATGTATATCGTAAAGGCAATTAATTTGTGTGGGAAACAATATTATTCAGAGAGTAATTCAGTCATTGCTGAGCCTTTAATCAATTTATCAAATCAAAAAGTAGAAGTTGTAAGAAGCACAGTTGTTGATGATAGTTTTACATTGACGGAGTGGTTACAGCCTGATTTTTTACCATCATTGGTTACGGAGTATTTAGTTTATCGTTCAATTGATAGCCAGAATTTTAGTTTGGTTGATAGGGTGCCGGCATATGTTACCGAGTTTATAGATATGGATGTTGAAGTGGATTTTGAAAGTTACTTCTACAAAATTGTACCGGTAAATATTTGTGATGTGCAGGCAAAAGAAAGCAATAATAGTTCAAGTATTTTATTGCAAGCTGAGATGAAGGATGAGATAACAAAATTGAAATGGAGTAAGTATACAGAGTGGGATAGCGGTGTAGAAAAATATGTTATTGAAAGAATGGATTTCAATGGGAATTGGCAAGTGATAAAAGTTGTTGACGGAAATACATTTGAAGTTATAGAATAAGATAATAGTAAAAACACTCCTGATTTTGATTAAAACCCTTACAAAAACCCATTTACGATTTTACGCATGTTTGCTGCTGGCTTATATAATTAATTATTCGAATGCCGAAGCAGATTTTTTTATTTCAAGCAGTGATAGTATTGTCAAGCATGAGGTAACTATGAAACTAGATAGTGTAAATGAAAACGGAATACATTTAAGTTGGACTGAGTATACCAGGTGC